>JANMFT010000028.1:0-9213 GCA_031374255.1 Limoniibacter sp.
GCCATGATGATGAGCGGCTGTACCAGCTGATTTCAAACCATGTGCATTATACCGGGTCAGCGCGGGCAAAGCACATTTTGGACAATTGGGCTGACTTCCGCTCAAAATTTAGGAAAGTGATGCCGGTTGAATATCGCCGTGCTTTACAGGAAATGCAGCGGCAACAGACCCTGATTGCGGCGGAGTGAGTCAAAATGGGTAAAGTAACAGGCTTCCTCGAAATTGACCGGCAGACGGCGAAGTATCAGCCGGCTTCTGACCGTATTCGCCATTTTGGTGAGTTTACCTTGCCAATGTCAGACATTGAAGTTGCCAAACAGGCGGCGCGGTGCATGGATTGCGGAATTCCGTTTTGCCACGGTGATACAGGCTGCCCGGTTCATAACCAGATCCCGGATTGGAATGACCTAATCTATACCGGAAATTGGGAGGAGGCAGTGCGCAATCTGCACTCGACCAATAACTTCCCTGAGTTTACCGGCAGGATTTGTCCTGCGCCCTGCGAAGAGGCTTGCACGTTGAACTTGGAAGATGCGCCGGTTGCGATTAAAACCGTTGAGCAGGCCATATCCGACAAGGCTTACGCACTTGGTTTAATCGTGCCGCAACCCGCCACTCACAAAACCGGCAAGAAGATTGCCATTATCGGTTCCGGCCCATCGGGAATGGCGGCGGCGCAGCAGCTGGGCCGTGCTGGGCACGATGTTCACGTCTATGAGCGTGAAAGCAAGCCGGGCGGTTTAATGCGCTACGGCATCCCTGATTTTAAAATGGAAAAGCACTTCATCGACCGCCGCGTTGAGCAGATTTCGGGCGAGGGCGTGACGTTTTTTTGCAACGTCAATATCGGCGTTGATAAAACCATCGAGCAACTCCGCGCAGATTATGACGCCGTGCTCTATTGTGGCGGGTCTGAAAACCCGCGTCCTGCAGGCATTCCGGGCACACAATTTGCCGGTGTTTATGATGCAATGCCGTATCTGGTGCAGCAAAACAAACGTGTTGGCGGCGAGCCTATTTCGTCAATCGCTTGGGATGAATTGTCGATTACTGCGGCAGGCAGGCACGTGGTGGTGGTTGGAGGTGGCGACACCGCGTCTGACTGCATCGGCACGGCGTTCCGTCAGGGTGCTGTGAAAGTCACGCAGCTTGATATCCGCCCGAAGCCGCCTGAAAAAGAAGATAAAATGGCGGTTTGGCCGTTTTGGGCGACCAAAATGCGCACATCATCTAGCCAAGCAGAAGGCGTGAAACGCACGTTCCAAATTGCAACATTGGAGTTTGTCGGTGATATTGAAACCGGTCAACTGACCGGTGTTAAATGCTGTGAAGTCGATGAAAAGCGCCGGCCGATTGCGGGTAAAGAGTTTATCATCCGTGCCGATTTGGCATTTATCGCCATCGGGTTTAGCGGCCCGATCGAAAGCGGCGTATTGGCTGAACTTGGACCCGACCTCGACACAAGCCGTGACTTTAGGGGGTCGGTGAACGTCGTTGCCAATGATCAGGATTATAAATCCTCGCTCGATAAGCTTTATGTTGCGGGCGATGTGCGGCGCGGGCAGAGCCTGGTTGTATGGGCTATCCGCGAGGGCCGTCAAGCCGCGCATGCGATTGATAAGGCGTTGATGGGGGCGACAGTTCTGCCGCGATAAGGCCTGACCCTAGGGTTTAAACCTTAAATCGTCGATACGCCCGGCTGGAACCGGGGGAAGTAATACGGGCGGCTTTGCTTGTGATGCTGAAACGGTTGCGCCGAGGAGAATATCACCGGCGTTAACCGGAGTATCCAGCAAATCTATCGGCTTCATACGCTCCAGATCGGCTTCAACTCCGGGCAAACCAAGGCTTAAGGGTGGTAAATTGCCCTCGCCCAAACTGCCTATTTGAGGGGAACCGGAGTCGCCCAATAGGCGGCTCAACGACCGTTCGGCATAGAATGCAATTTTGCGGTAGCCTGCTTTTGTGACATTGACCTGACCCGAGCGCAGCGCAACGTTCTGCCCATTTACATCCGGCCCTCGTTCAACAAACTTTCCGGTTTCATCAACGAAACCTTCCCATACGTCCACATAGGCTGAACCTGTTTGTTCGCTGTCGGCAGTTTCGCGGAAAATATCATTAAGCGCGAGCATATCGGCAGTCATAGAATTAGAGCGGAATGGCACCTGCCCAATCCAGACCAAAGGAATATTGCGGCTGGTCACTGCGTTTGCCAGTGCCTTTACGCGAACCCTGTAATCACCAAGCCAAGCCGGGCTGCGCACATCTTCACGCTTGCCGGATACTAAGAGTTCCTGCCGGTCGTTAGCCCCAATCATCACAACAACAATCGAAGGTTGATTGGTGGTGATCAAAGTGGAGATTTCAGTTGGCCAATTGTAGAAATCATCGCGCACCAACCCCGATGACCCGTTGCTGCCGTCAATGACAACAACACCGGGAGATTGTTCAAACGTGGCAGCCAGTCCTGCGGCGGTGCCGGATGCAAGAAAATCGCCGATGACCAGAATTTTTTTGGCGGAAGGAATTTTTTCAACCGGCAATACCGGCGTTACGGGCCCTGATAAAAATGTGGTGGCTCCAAAACTTTCCGTAGTGCCTGCGGTCTTGGTAGCCCGCTTTGGCCGCACTTTTTTAACTTGGGCTTTAGGCCTGCTTGTTTTGGCCGATGGTTTTGGCTTTGCCACTTCTTTTGAACCGGGAAAAAACAATTCCATCAGTGTTTTAGGTTTTTCTTGCGCCAGTGCTGAGGAGCTCGCCAGAAGGCAAGTTGCACATAGGGCCAAAACGATATTTCTAAAAGCCGCGCGCATATCATCCAAATTAAACTGTAGCGTCACCGGAGTGTGTTAAGCACCTCAAGGCTCGGGTGTCCATCCTGCTCAAGGCCAGCCGACGCTTGCCAAGCAATGATCGCCTTACGGGTGCCTGAGCCGATTTTGCCGTCATATTCGCCATCATAAACGCCTTTTGCGGCGAGGCGTTTTTGCAGTTCAATTTTCTGTTCAAAAGACAGCTTTGTGAAAGGCCGGTTCCAATCGCCGATGAGCTGGCCGCCGCCAATGGCGTCGCCCAGCAAACCAACAGCCAGCGCATATTTATCTGCATTGTTGTAGCGTTTAATGACGCCAAAGTTTTTGAGCACAAGAAACGCAGGGCCGCTGCGCCCGTCGGGAACTTTCAATTCGGCTACATCACCGCTTCTCGGAAACGCTTTTCCATTGGCACGCGTTACGCCGAGGGCCTGCCATTTGCCGATACTCATTTTGCCATTTGGCAATTTGCCAGCCGGAAGCGAGACCTCATAACCCCAAGTCTGACCAGGAACCCATCCGTTTTTCTTCAAGAGATTTGCCGCAGTTGCCAATGCATCTGGGATTGAAGCCCAAATGTCTGCATTGCCATTGCCATCCATATCAGCGCGGTAGGCGAGATAAGATGTCGGTATGAATTGAGTGTGGCCCATAGCACCGGCCCAAGATCCCATGAGGTGATCCAATGTAATATCGCCGGACTGATAAATTTTAAGTGCGGCAATCAATTGTGAACGCGCATATTTGGCACGCTTTTTATCTGCATAGGCCAATGTTGCAAGCGAGCGCACTACGGGACGCATGACTTCCATATTTTCCATGATGCGACCGTAATTGGTTTCCATCGACCAAATGGCGAGGAGAATATTTCGGCTGACACCAAATCGTTTTTCGACGGCACTTAAAGTGCTGGCATATTTTGCTGCGTTCTCGCGGCCTTCCATGATCGAGCCATCATTGACGCGGTTGTCGAAATAATTCCAATTGGTGTCTTTGAATTCCGGCTGAAAGCGGGCTTTCTCAAGCACAACAGGATCGGGTTCGGTAACGTTAGCGAACGCGCTGTCATAAGTTGCGCCTTTTATCCCGCTGTCGAGTGCGACCGATCGGAACGAGCGCACCCATCCTGAAAAATCTGCATAGGCTGGAATGGTGAAAGCCAATTGGCCGGCAGCCATAAGCGCCAAGCCCGCACACCACGAAACGGTTTTTGATTTTGCTTTCATTTGCCGCAGTCCAATAATTTTTAATGATAAGGCGTTTGCCGGTGCTATAAACTACGCAAGCTACGTTAGTATCGGGTTAACCATGGCGCATTGTGGTTGGAATTTGCATCAATATTTAGACAACTCTGTTAGGCTTTTTGGATATTCGTTCAGCCTTGATACTGCTTACAGTTTGGCAGCTTGAAAAAACCGGCCGCTTTTTGAATAGGCCATCAGGGGGCATCCTAATGAAACAAACTTCGACCCAACACCGTCCAATCCGTAAGGCCGTCCTTCCGGTCGCTGGCCTCGGTACACGTTTTTTGCCTGCCACAAAGGCAGTGCCCAAGGAAATGCTGAACATTGTCGACCGCCCGATGATTCAATATATTGTCGATGAAGCCTTGTCGGCTGGTATTGAGCACATCGTTTTTGTAACGGGCCGCAACAAACAAATCATCGAAGATTATTTTGATTTGGCCTATGAGCTCAACGACACGCTGGTTCGCCGCGGCAAGGTTGAGGCGCTAACCGTTTTGCAAACCCTGCAACCTGCTGCCGGAGCAATGAGCTTTACCCGCCAGCAAGAGCCACTTGGACTTGGCCACGCCGTTTGGTGTGCCCGCGATATTATTGGCGATGAGCCTTTTGCGCTTCTATTACCGGATATGATCACATCAGGCGACATGCCGTGTATGAAATCAATGGTCGAACTTTATAATCAAACCGGCGGCAATATTGTTGCGGTACAGACCTGCGATCCCGCTGAAACCCATAAATACGGTATCGTCGGGATGGGTAAACCAGCGGCAGGCGGGTTTGAAATTTCGGAAATGGTTGAAAAACCGGTGAAAGGCACATCGCCTTCAAATCTTTACATCAATGGCCGCTACATATTGCAGCCGGAGATTTTTGGACATCTGGCAAAACAGGAGCGCGGTGCAGGCGGTGAAATCCAATTGACTGATTCCATGCTGACCCTATCGGAAACCCAGAAATTTTATGGCTATGTATTTGAAGGCGAAACCTTCGATTGCGGCTCGAAAGAGGGCTTTATCGAAGCCAATATTGCCATCGCACTTGGCCGTGATGATATGCGCGCAACCACACTAAAAATTATTGAAGACCGGGCAGGTTCTAACGCTGGATCTTCAAGCCAAGCAGCAAAGTGGTCGTATCCGATTCGCGCAGCGGGTCAGAACTAGACACTGATTCGTATCTGGCTTTCGCATTGATGCCGAGCATGCGGTTCACAAAATAGGTAGCTGCAAGCTCGGCACTCAATGTTGTGTCACTGCCGCCGCCAGCTGTGAAGTCTCGGTATGCAGCGCCGAAATTGGCCGACGTTGACCAACGGCTGGAAAGTTGATGCGTTACGCCGAGGCTTGCGCCATAGACCAATGATCCACTTACCGTAGCAGAATTTGCAGCTTCGGCATTTGTTGTGAATCCTGCCGTTATGACAGTGCCTTGATGCGGTGACCAGTTCAGCGCTGCCGCCAAAGCAATACCGTCAATATCGCTCAGGCCGGAACTGCCGAAAGATTGGCGGAGCCAACCTATAGAAAACTCACCATTGAGTTTTTTTGAAATGTTGAGTTCAGCACCCACTGAGGCGCGCAATTCGGTGGACGATCTGTCATTGCCAAAAACGTCAACCGCTTCATCACGCCATGTTTTGCCATACGCTAACTCGACAAAGGGGGTTAGGGCCGGCGATATTTCGGCGCCCAAACGGAATGTGCCGCGTAAAGTGGTTTGGTCGCGGTCGGCTTGCGAGATTGTTGCGCCCAATGAATCTGTGGCATCGCCGTAAGTGAGGCGGTCAAGTTCCACTTTGAGGCTTGGTTGCAACGCGCCCTCGCTTTTACCGACGCCTAATGACAGCCGTAAATCCTGCGCCAATGGACGTTTTGAAATGGTTGTTGGAAATGCCGAACCGCTGACCGCGCTTTCGCGCTTCAAGCCATATGAAGCACCGATTGTATAACCCCAATCGCGCAAGATCGGCTGGGTCAGTTTAATCGATGCACCGGCTTCGGGATCTATTCCACTATCGCCGGACAGCGCTTTGCGTAAGGTGACAAAGCCGTTTGTTTCAAGCGAACCGTTCCGCCAGTCTGAAACACCGTCCATACGAAACGTTGTGACGGAGCTGGTTGCAGAGCCTCCGCCGGCGCTGGCCGTGCTGTTGCTGGTTGTCTCAATGCCTTGCTCAATTGCGGGCCGCAACGTGATGGAACCAAACCGGATACCAACGGCTTGAAATGGATTTTCTTCTTCTGTGAGGCTGCGTGATTGAACCCGTTCTTCGGGAATAGCCTTTTGAGCGCGCAGCATTTGGGCCTTTTGCCCTTTGCGCACCGTAAGCGTGCCGGTTGTTTGCGCATCCAAGCCGGGCCCGACCGGTTTTTTGTCCTTGGCATTAGCCACCAGTTTGCCGTTTTTGATAACTGGCTTTTTGTTTAAAGCGGTTTTGGGGCTGACAGGCAGCAGGTCGCCGGTTTCAGAATCCAATTCAGACAGATTGGCAGGTTTTTTCTTTGGCTCAACGCCATCTGCTGTTTCATCGCCATAGAGCCTCTGCAAGGCCTCGGCTTCAATATCAGCATCACTGACGGTTTCAGTTTTATATTTATCAAGCGGGCTTATGGCGGTCACAACAGGCGTATTTTTACTGCCCAGATTTTTTTTCAGTTTTTTAAGGGGGCTTTTTGCAAGCGGGCTTTCAGGATCCAAAGTGGAGCGCAGTGGGGCTTCTTGTGCCACCGCTTGACCTGTAAAAACCGGCGCGGCCATCATAATACTCAGCACAACGCTGCTGCAAAAAAACAGCCTCATTTTGCCGTGGATGTGCTTCGCCCGTGTCATGCCCAACCTTTGGAAAGCGCTGCCACAGCGCCAAACTTAATCAACCGTAAAGCCGTGTGGTTAATGGATCGTTGATTGGCTGGATTTTGAACGCAATAGACAGCGGGAAACGAAGCGTTTATCGGGAGACTCATGCAAGCCATTATCACCGAACCTGAACGCATATTACACTCCGCGCGCCGCACGCTTCAACTGATGGGGCAGGGGCTTAACGTGCTCGACGCCGCGCTTGATGACGGTCTTGGCGCGGCTTTGACTGAAAGCGTCACTTTGATTGCAGGCCGAAGTGGCCGTGTCATTGTGACGGGTCTTGGTAAAAGCGGGCATATCGGCGCAAAAATTGCGGCCACGTTGGCATCAACCGGCACGCCAGCCTCATTTGTGCATGCGGCAGAAGCTAACCATGGTGATCTTGGCATGATCACGGTGCAGGATACATTGATGATCCTGTCGTGGTCGGGCGAGACGACCGAACTGACTGCTATACTGGCCTATGCAAAACGCTTTGATATTCCGGTGATTGCGCTAACGGCGGGCACAGATTCGGCCCTAAGCCGCGCTGCCGATGTGGTGTTGGCCCTGCCAAGAGCCGATGAAGCCTGCCCGCACGGCCTTGCACCAACAACATCCACGTTGATGCAATTGGCATTGGGCGATGCTTTGGCGGTGGCACTGCTTGAAGCGCGCGGATTTACAGTGTCGGATTTTTACCGGTTCCACCCCGGCGGCAAATTGGGTGCGGCGCTGACTCAAATCGGCGAAGTTATGCATCAAGGCGATGAATTGCCGGTGCTGCTTGAAACCGCGCCAATGCGGCAGGCAATTTTGGAAATGACGCGCAAAGGTTTTGGCTGTGTTGCGATTGTCGATGATAGCGGTGTTCTATCAGGCATTATCACGGATGGTGATTTGCGCCGCCATATGGAAGACGGGCTGATAGATATGCGCGCCGATGCTGTGATGACGCATAACCCTGCCAGCGTCACGCCTGATATGCTGGCTGTTGAAGTGTTGCAAACACTGAACGCCCGCAAAATTTCAGCAACGATTGTGGTTGATGAGAACCAAAAACCCATCGGCATTGTGCACTTGCACGATTTGCTGCGGATTGGTGTGGCTTAAGTAGATGTCAGCCACATTCGAAGCGTCACAAATATAGCAAATGCTGACATCACAAAAACCAAATTTTGAACGAGGTTTGACGTCGCTAGCCAAACTCCGCCCGTCCCGAATATTGCGAGTGTTCCTGCTAACATCGCTCCAAGTGCAAGGCTGAGAGCGATACCCCGGCCTGAAAATATCTCGACTGTCATTAAAGCGAAACCCGATATCATCCACAACCAAGGGCCTAGCTCAGAAACTACCCGCATGGCGAATTCTGTGAGCAAACCTAAACCCAGCCCTGCAATTCACGGCGCACTAAGCTCTCAAACACGCTCATGCCCTCATCGGAATCATTGAGACATGGCACGTGGGAATAATGCGTGCCACCCGCGTGGAGAAAGATCTCACTGCCTTCACCGGCAATTTCTTCAAGCGTTTCCAGACAATCAGACACAAAGCCAGGGTTGAAAGTTACCAGTTTTTTGATGCCTTTCTCGGGCAGAGTCTCAACAGTTTTATCAAAATAGGGCTGCAACCAATCTTCCGGACCGAAGCGGCTTTGGAAGGTTGTCATGAGAAAGTCTTTAGACCAGCCCATGCGTTCGCGCAAAAGCCGCGAGGTTTTTAGGCAATGACAATGATAGGGATCACCCTTTTTGAAATAGCTTTGCGGAATGCCGTGATAAGACGCAATGATCATTTCCGGCTCAAAATCGAGCGTTGCCAGATGC
Source organism: Limoniibacter sp. (assembly GCA_031374255.1). GTDB lineage: Bacteria > Pseudomonadota > Alphaproteobacteria > Rhizobiales > Rhizobiaceae > JALOTE01. Next base: position 8,728 of record JANMFT010000028.1, read on the forward strand.
TTTTTGATTGAGGTTGCGAGCGCCTCAATGAACACCGGCTCGTCATGGTAAGACGGCACGGTACGCACAGCGGGCATAAAGCGCATTTTCATGAGAGCCGCAAAAAAATCATCATTGACGGTTGCTGTCGTTGCCGCGGCATAATGCGGGTAAAGCGGAAACATGACGATACGGTCGCAACCAGCTTTGGTGAGGCGCTTAATCCCACTTTCAATAGAAGGCTGGCCGTAACGCATGCCCCAATCGACGATGACATTTTGATAGCCGCTCAAACGTGCCTGTAATTTATCCGATTGCGAGCGTGTGTATGTGCGTAAATAGCTTTCATCCAGATCATTATTCCAGATCTCAGCATAGGCCTTGGCTACCTTTTTAGGCCGGGTATTCAAAACGATGCCGTATAGGATTGGATACCACAGCGCGCGCGGCCATTCGATGACGCGTTTGTCGGATAGAAATTGTTTGAGGTAACGCCGCAAGGCGGGT
>JANMFT010000029.1:0-8872 GCA_031374255.1 Limoniibacter sp.
GTTCGCGCCCGCTCAATTCACTCATGTCTCACGCCCGGCAGGCGCGCCAAACGTTCAATGGCTTGCGCGTTGGCTTCAACCGCCAGCATCACCGAACCATCAGCCCGGTCTTCACGTGCGGCGACATAGGCCGAGCCATAAATCTCCGGCAGCGCGCTTTGGCCGTGAACGCCAATCAGTAAATTGTGGCGCTCCATACTGCCTGCGATGACTTCTTCGATCGCTTTCAAAAGCTGAGGCACGCCTTCGCCGGTGATCGCAGAAACCGGAAATGGCGGGAAGGTTCCGGTTGCGCCTTTTTGCGCCAGCATCAAAGCATCGCGGGCGACCTCATCCATCTGGTCGATCTTGTTCCAAACCTCAATCACCGGAACAGTCCCGCCGACGATCTGCAAACCGAGCTCACTCAGAATGCGTTTCACGTCGGCGGCCTGCGCTTGGGCATCCGCGTTTGAAACATCGCGCACGTGCAAAATCAAATCGGCTTCCATCACTTCTTCAAGCGTGGCGCGAAAAGCGGCGATCAAATGCGTCGGCAGTTCAGAGATAAAACCCACGGTGTCAGAAATGATCGCAGGCGCACCTCGCGGCAATTGCAGCTTGCGCAGTGTAGGGTCGAGCGTGGCAAACAGCATGTCTTCGGCCAACACTTCAGCGCCGGTAAGTTTGTTGAAAAGCGTTGATTTTCCGGCATTGGTATAGCCGACAAGCGCCACAACCGGATGCGGCAGCTTCTTGCGCCCTGCCCTGTGCAGCGTGCGGGTCTGGCGCACTTTTTCAAGATCGCGTTTGAGGCTGTCGATTTTTTCCATCAGCAAGCGGCGGTCAGTCTCAATCTGGGTTTCACCCGGGCCACCCAAGAAGCCCGCACCGCCACGCTGACGCTCCAAGTGGGTCCACGAGCGGACAAGGCGGCCTTTCTGGTAGCTCAAATGTGCCAGCTCAACCTGCAACACACCCTCCTTGGTGCGGGCGCGGCGACCGAAAATTTCCAAGATCAAGCCCGTACGGTCGAGCACTTTGACCTTCATTTCACGCTCAAGATTGCGCTGCTGCACCGGTGTAAGCGGATGGTCAACGATCAGTACTTCAATATCGAATTCGGCAATGACCGCTGCGATTTCTTCAACCTTACCGCTGCCAAGCAGTGTTCCGGCTTTTGGTTGTTTCAGCATGAAATGTTGCGCGTGCAGCACATCAAGGTCGATGGCCAACGCCAAGCCAACAGCTTCGGCTAAACGGATGTCACCGCTACGCACAATGCGTTCCACCATCGTGTCATCATCACCGGCAGTGTTGGATTGGCGCGTGAGCATCGGCACAATTACGCCAGCGCGGACGCCACGGCGGATGCCATCGGTTTTTGTCCCATCGCTGAGATGGGTCGCGGAAGCGCTGTTAGTCTGGGAGTTGGTCAAAAAACGGCTTTCTTTAAAAAGCAGATTACGTCTGCACTTTAGATAGGTTCGCCTTCTTCAGATTCAAACATCGCAACCGGCCCGGCCGGCATAATTGTTGAGATTGCATGCTTATAAACCAGTTGCACTTGCCCGTCGCGGCGCAACAGCACGCAAAAGCTGTCGAATGATGTCACCACGCCCGTCAATTTGACGCCGTTAACCAGAAAGATTGTGAGGGAAATGCGATTTTTACGAACCGCGTTGAGAAACATATCCTGCAAATTATGTGCGCGTTCTGCCATTTTTTCGTGCCCTAATTTTCTTAAGTTTTTTGCGGGTGCCTGCACCATTTTGGCACAGGCCGATAGCATCGCAGGGAATGGGAAAAGGTTCAATGGGTTTAGCAGATACTTACCAAAACAATAGTGCCATTTATCTGGATCGAACGACCTCCATCGCCATTAACCCTCTTCGCAAATACCCTTTCGTTTAGCTTTTGTTAACCACGTCATTCGGCTAATCTCTCACGAAATCAATTCTGAGAGGCGGCCGTCTGTGAATGTTTCTGCACTATCGCAAACTTTAACGCTCCCGTGCGGCGCGGTTCTCAAAAACCGTATAGCCAAAGCCGCTATGACTGAAGGTTTGGCTACAGGTGACAATCACGCCAATGCCCGCTTTGTGGAACTTTACCGCCGTTGGGGTGAAGGCGGTGCGGCGCTGCTGATCACCGGCAATGTACTGGTTGACCGCTGGCATTTGGAGCGCGGCGGCAATTTGGCAATTGAAGGCACGCAATCAAATTCAGCGATGGCGTTTCTGGCCGATATGGCAAAAGCTGGCAAAGCGCATGGCGCGCATATCTGGGTTCAGCTGAACCATGCCGGCCGTCAAACCCAAAAAATGATCAATAAAAACCCGAAAGCTCCGTCTGATGTGGGCTTAAAAATGGGCAATGGGCGCTTTGGCAAGCCAACGCCAATGACGATTGCCGAAATTGAAAAGGCGATTTCCGCTTTTGTGCATGCCGCAAAAATTGCCGAGCAAACCGGTTTTGACGGCGTGCAAATCCACGCGGCGCACGGCTATTTGATGTCGCAGTTTTTATCACCGTTATCCAATCGGCGCGCTGATCAATATGGCGGATCACTCGAAAACCGGGCGCGGTTTTTGCTCGACATTATTCGCGGTGTGCGCGGCGCAACACGAAAAGGGTTTGCGGTTTCGGTGAAACTCAACTCGGCGGATTTTCAAAAAGGCGGATTTTCAGAAGATGAAAGCGCCATAGTCGCCCATTGGCTGCAAGAGGCTGGCGTTGATTTGATCGAAATTTCCGGCGGCAATTACGAACAGCCGCAAATGATTGGTTTTGAGCGCAAAGACCCGCTCGCCAATAAGCGGACAAGCACGATAAAGCGCGAGGCTTACTTCCTTGATTTTGTGCCAAAGCTGCGCGCCAAGTTGAAAATCCCTGTTATGGTGACCGGCGGCTTCCGCACCGTTGCAGCGATGGTCAGCGCGATCACCAATGATAATGTGAATATGATCGGCCTTGGCCGCCCACTTGTGATCGACCCTGAAGGTGCTAACAAAATTCTCTCAGGCGAGGTGACAAGCCTGTTCAGCCGTGACGATGATCTGGTGATCGGCAGCGGCCTTCTCAGCCCGCGCTCGCCAATCAGCTTTCTGCGCGATTTGAACGCTTGGGGCTCGCTCGGCTGGTATTATGAACATATTTACAGCCTTGCCGACGGCAAAAACCCTGATTTGTCGCTGAGCGCATTCAAAGCGTTGCTTAGCTATGACAAGACCGAGGGTAAGGCCGCCAAGGCATTGATCAGATAGTTTGCATAAAATTTGAACGGTTTGACTAAGGTGCGTTTTACCGTGATTTCAGCTTGAGTGCTGGTGTTAACGGCGCAGCTATTTCGCTTTGGCATAGTGTGGTTTCTATTAGGGGAACTGCCATGAACACGACCAAAGCAATAACTGCACCAACCATGACATCTAACGCATCAACGCCTTGGATGGCCCTGTTTGTCCTTGCCACCGTGCCGCTGTTTATGCTGCAACCTTCAATTGCGGTAACGCTACAAACTGTTGCCTTACTGTCTTTGGCAATGGTGGCTTTGGCGCATATGGCCGTTGCCGATCATAAGCATTTTGACACTGCCTATCTGGCAATCAAACTCGTCGCTCCGCTACATTTTGCGATGATGATTTGGTTGTGTGTCTATATTGGCCGCGAAATCGGCGGCGCATCCTTTGCGGCATCTTATCTCGCTTCCATCGCCTGCCTGTTCGGCATCGTTGCAGCGGACGCCGTGGCCTCTGCCGCATTAGCGCTTGTTGCCGGAAGTTGCCGCTCGGTTACTGGGCTGTCATTAGTGACTTTGATCAGTGCAAAATACGCCGGACTGATGGGTAAGGTTGAGTGATCCACCTTTACTAATGATCTAATTCCTCCTATATTCATGCAATGGAGGAATGCAAATGCCGCTCAACATCAAGGACGACATCGTACACAATCAAGCCCGAGAATTGGCGAATTTAACTGGCGAAAGCATTACGCAGGTTGTTCGCGTGGCTCTTACCGAGCGCTTGGCTTCCATAAAAGAACACCAAACCGGCTTAGACAGCGCGGCCAAATTAAAGCAATTGACGACACTGGCAAAGTTGTGCGCTGAACATATGCAATCAAGTAACCACTCTTCCAGCCATGCCGAACTCTATGGCAAAGACGGGTTGCCTCAATGATTGTTGACGCGTCAGCGCTGCTCGCCATTTTGTTTCAAAAATCTGAGGCTGCTGAATTCACACAAGCTCTAGCATCTGCCAAGTCACCGCGCATGTCAGCGGTAAACTATCTTGAGGCTGCCATTCGAATTGATAGTGAGAATAATGCGGTTGCAGCCCAAGCTTTCGACGCTTTCATAGCTTTGAGCGACATTACAATCGAACCGGTTTCTTTAAGCCAAATGAAGATTGCGCGTTTGGCCTACGCTCAATTCGGCAAGGGCCGTCATCTCGCGGGTTTAAATTTCGGCGATGTGTTCGCCTACGCTTTAGCCAAAGAACGCGGCGAACCGTTGTTGTTTAAGGGTGATGATTTTGGGAAGACGGATGTGGTGCGGGTTAAGTGAAGCTTCCTTTTCCCCTGCCCAACCTAAACCCCCAGCGATTTCAGCTTTCGGTGCAACGCTGAACGTTCCATCCCTACAAACTCCGCCGTTTTTGAAATATTGCCGCCGAAGCGTTTGATTTGAGCGATCAGATATTCCTTCTCAAACGCCTCCCGCGCTTCGCGGAGCGGCAATGCCATAATGTGGGTGTCGGTATTGTTTGGCACTTTTGGCATCATATCGCCAATTTCGGCGGGCAGCATATCCGCGGTGATCATTGAAGCGCCAGCTTCATCGCGCGACAGGATCATCAATCGCTCGATGGTGTTGCGCAGCTGGCGCACATTGCCGGGCCAATCATGGGCTTGCAAAACCGCCATGGCATCATTGCCGATGGGCAGTGATCGTAGCCCGCTCTGATCGCCATATTGCTTCATGAAATGGTCAACCAAAAACGGGATATCCTCGCGCCGGTCGGCCAGCCCGGGCACTTCCACCGGCACCACGGCAAGACGGTGGTAAAGATCATCACGGAAGCGCCCGCGCTCAATCAATGCCTCCACGTTTTGCGCTGTAGATGAAATAATTCGTACATCGACCTTTACCTTTTGCGTGCCGCCGACGCGGACAAACTGCTGCTCGGTCAGCACCCGCAGGATTTTGCCTTGGGTTTCGCGCGGCATATCGGCGATCTCGTCGAGGTATAAAGTGCCGCGATGAGCCTCTTCCAGTGCGCCAACTTTGCGTTCGCCATCCTTGGTTTCAGTGCCAAACAGCTCTACTTCCATGCGGTCAGGCGTCATAGCGGCAGCATTGATAGTGACGAAAGGCAATGCAGCACGGGTAGACGATGCATGGAGCGCGCGGGCGACAAGTTCTTTGCCTGAGCCGGACGGCCCTAAAATCATCACACGGCTATTGGTCGGTGCAATCTTTTCAATCGCGATCCGGAGTTGCTTCAAGGCAAAGGATTTGCCGATAAACTCCGACACATCACCTGAACGTTTGCGCAACTCAGACAATTCCCGGCGCATTTTAATGGTTTCTAGCGCACGCTCGGCCATCACCACCAAACGGTCAGCCTTGAAAGGCTTTTCAATAAAATCATATGCGCCGCGTTTAATGGCCGATACGGCGGTTTCCACATTGCCGTGACCGGAAATCATCACCACAGGCAAATGCGGGTGTTGTTGCTTTATGACATCCAACAACTCCAAGCCGTCAAGGCGCGACCCTTGCATCCAGATATCGAGAAAAATCAGGCCGGGGACACGCAAATTGATCGCGTCAAGTGCGGTATCAGCATCACGCGCGGTGCGCACTTCGTTGCCTTCATCTTCCAATATGCCGGCCACCAGCTCGCGAATGTCGGTTTCATCGTCGACGACGAGAATGTCGTTTGCCACTGCGTTACGCTCCCAATTTTTCTATTTCACGCCCGTCTAATGCGGGTTGCTCAATCTCAATCACCGGCAAAACCATCCGCACCATTGCGCCGCTCGCAAAGCCCAGACTTGAAGGTGCATCGGCAAGCTCCAGGCTGCCGCCATGGTCTTCGATAATCTTCTTTACGATAGCGAGGCCAAGGCCCGTGCCTTTTTCCCGCGTTGTCATATAGGGCTCAAGCAGGCGCTGGCGGTCTGTGTCCGGAAAACCCTTACCGTTATCAATAATGTCGAGCTGCGCGTTGCCATCCTCAACCGAAATACGCACTGAGACTTTTCCCGTTGGTTTTTCAATATCAGGTTTTTCTATAATGCCATCAATGGCTTCGGTAGCGTTCTTAATCAGGTTTCCAACCGCTTGCCCCATCATCCGGGCGTCGAACATCCCATAAATTGGCTTGGCATCACCTTCAATTTTGAATTCGATTTCAGGCCTCGAAACTTCCACCAAAAACATGGCATCTCGGGCGATGGCGCAAAGATCAGCCCGCTCCAAAGTGGGTTTTGGCATGCGCGCGAAGGTAGAAAATTCATCCACCATCCGGCCAATATCACCGACCTGCCGGATAATGGTTTCAGTGCAGCGGTCAAATACTTCCCGGTCGTGCTCCACCATTTTGCCGTAGCGGCGGCGAAGGCGTTCTGCGGATAACTGAATCGGCGTCAGCGGATTTTTGATTTCATGCGCAATTCGGCGTGCAACATCGGCCCAGGCGCTGGAGCGCTGCGCGTCCACCAGATCAGTGATGTCATCAAGCGTTATCACATGACTATGGTTATCAGCAGCGGATTGCTCCATCGTGATTTGCACGTTGTAACTGCGCTCACGCCCTGCCCGCCTTATGTTGATCGTCGCTGCGCTCGAGCGCTTATTAGCCTTCACGACATCATGATAGAGTTCTGCAATCTCTGGAATGACTGTAGCTAGGCTGGTGCCTACGGGGCGCATATTTCGGCTTGGCAGCAGTGCTGTTGCCGCGCGGTTGATGATGGTCACGTCACCGCTCGGATCAACGCCGATGACGCCTGCTGAAACGCCGGACAATACGGCTTCTGTAAACCGGCGGCGGTTATCAATCATCTGGCTGGCGCTAATGAGCTCCGTGCGCTGGGAAGATAGTTGGCCAATCATTTCATTGAAGGTGTTGGAAAATGCGCCAAGGTCACCGTCCGAGGCTTTGACCGGCAGGCTAACAGTCAAGTCGCCTTGAGCTACAGCGTCAGCAGCTTGCACAAGGTAGCGGATCGGGCGCACCAGCCGGTCAGCAACCGCAATGCCTGTCCAGATTGCGGATAATAGCACCACCAGCATCACACCAAGATAAAGCAACGCAAACGCAATTTGCGTGGACGTGCGGTTGGCTTCAAGCCCGCGATATTCTGCGGCATTATCTTCCATCAATTTCAGCGAACTTAGCACCTTCGCATCAACATTGCGGATGGCGTAAAGATAGACATCGGGGATGCGTTGCAGCTTTATGATCGTGCCGACCAGACCGCTGTTACCGGGCGGAATAAGCACGGCCCGCCCGTCAAGAGCTGTTTGCAAAGCATCAGCTGGAACGGATGGCAGCTTCCCGTCACCTTCAATGTCTGCTGATAATTCAACTGCGCCGGATGATCTGATCAGCGTGGCATCTGCCAGCCCGCGCGCTTTGGTTTGCTGGGTGAGCAAAGTTTGGAAACCGGTGCGGTCAAGGTTGTAAAGCGATTCTGCCTCATCCAGCACGAAGCCTAGCGAGATCGTTGTGCCCTGCAAATTGCGGGCATTCTCAGCAACGTAAGCCTCGGCAATCCGGAAAGAAGAATCTACGATTGATCGCGTTCGCTCTTCAAACCAGCGGTCAAGGCCTTGGTTGAGCGTGATTGAAGCGACAATAGCCACAACGATTGCAGGAACAGCAGCCACCAACGAAAACAAACCGATAATGCGCACGTGCAAACGGGATGCTGCACGCCGCGTTCGCCTCGCCCTAACCACGCGAACAATTTCATAGACAACGAGGCCGAACAGCACCGCAATAAAAAACGAGTTGATCGCAATCAGGGCTGTCGTCGTGGCATTTGATGGCCGGATTGGTGTAACGCCAAGCAAAATCGCAAACGAGACTGATGCGGTTACCAGTGCAGACAGGACAAGAACAATGCCCGGTCCCGCCATAACGCGGCGACCGGCAATCTCCTCAAAACGTGTACCAACGTTTGAGGGATCAAGTTCTGTGGCTGGCAGAGGTGCGGATACAGTTGCGATTCTGGTTTGGCCCACGTTGAGATGTGCCTTGTATGCAACACTATGTGGCAGAATTACAACAAATTCCGAGAGCCTCCGTTCACATCATATTTCAAAGTTGAAACCAAGAGTTAGTTTGGCGCGCGCGGCATTTTGTAAACCGCAATACCAAGGTCGCGGATTTTCTTGCGCACTGTGTTGCGGTTCAGGCCAAGCAAATCAGCGGTCTTGATTTGATTACCGTTGGTAGCGGCCAAGGCCGCGTGCAGCAGCGGTTTTTCAATTTCGTCCAGAATCCGCTGATGCAAACCGGCTGGCGGCAGCGCACCATTAAAGGTGGCGAAATAACGCGACAGGTAGCGCTCAGTTGCAAGTTCCAGCGACATTACAATCTGGTCATTGGCGGCTGCGCTAACCGGTGTTTCGGTGCCGGTCGTGTTGAGTTCAGTACTGATAATCTCTGCGCTGATTTCATCCTGCGGATAAAGTGCGGAGAGCCTGCGCACCAGATTTTCAAGTTCGCGCACATTGCCGGGCCAACGGTAGCGCTTGAGCGCATCCATCGCTTCGGCATCGATCTGCTTGCGTGGCAGGCCTTCCTTCTCGACCATTGTGAAGAAGTGGCGCATCAGGTCCGGAATATCCTCGACGCGCTCACGCAGCGGTGGCAGGCGG
>JANMFT010000030.1:0-8938 GCA_031374255.1 Limoniibacter sp.
ATTCTAAAAAAAGGCACGTTTAACTTTGTGCTCGCCAATGCCCTCACCAAAAAAACCGCGATCTCACCGCTTCATAAAATGGACAATGGTGATTTGCGCTTGTTTGCTGTCAATAAACGCGACCGTGTTTTACGTGTTGGCGCAATCGACCCGATGTTTTTCCGTGTGCTGGCCGCACAAGTCCGTTTTGGCAGGATGGGCCATGCCGTTATCGTGGATCAGGCCGGCCAGGTTTTGGCACACCCGAAAAGGGAATGGGAGAATGTGGCGCGCCCGCTTGGCGATGCTCAGATTGTGCGTGCTATGCTTCGCGGCGATACCGGCGTAATGCAGTTTCAGTCGCCATCTTTGAAGGGCGAAATGATCGCCGGCTATTCCGGTGTTGTCGGCCCGGGCTGGGGTGTGATGATCCCACAGCCGGTCGCAGAACTGCAACTTAAAGCCTATGATGCGGTGCGTCCGATTTATTATATTGTTGCAATCGGTCTGGCGATCGCAGGGGCGGCGGCGACTTACATTTCACAGCTTGTTGCAAAACCGCTTGAGAAAATCACAAAACTGGCCCGCAGCGCAAAAACTGTTGCCGAACTGCATGAATTACCTGAACTCAAAGGAGTACTGGTGCCAACCGAGCCGCGTGAAATTGTGGTGGCCTATAATGGTATGGTGCGCTCTATCCGTACCAGTGAGGCCAAAGTCAGGGCTCAAGCCTATACGGACGGCTTAACCGGGCTTTTGAACCGAAGTGCATTTAATGAGGCTTCTGAAGCGCTATTTGCCACATTCAGGGAGAAAAAAGCCAGTAGTGCTTTATTCTACTTTGATCTTGATGGGTTTAAAAACATCAATGACAACCATGGCCACGCAATTGGTGACAGGGTTCTGTTGGAAACCAGCCGCAGGGTTGTGGAACTTTGTAAAGCCCATTTTGGCTTGAACCATATCTACAGCCCGCTGATCGATGACGTAAAAGAGGCTGGTGACAATAATTTGCCTATTTTTGCGCGCGTCGGTGGCGATGAATTTGTGTTGGTGCTTCCCGACGCCGGCAACCACAAAAACCGGCTTCGTTTCGCAGACGCCTTAACGGCTCGCCTGCTTGCACCCTACCATTTTGACGATCTTAATTTGACCGCTGGCGCAAGCATTGGCGGCGCAGTTTTCCCGGAAGGCAAAGACAATATTGATGCTGTCATGCATCGCGCAGATGCTGCTTTGTATCACGCCAAAGCGCGCGGCAAAGGTCAATATTGTTTCTATAATCCTCAAGATGGCGTGCGCAGTATTGTGGAAATCCGCCGTGAAATTGCCAATGCCATAAAAGACAATCAGATGGTGCTTTATTATCAACCAAAGATTGATTGTCAGACCAGCGACGTGAATTCTGTCGAGGCTTTGGTGCGCTGGCAGCACCCTGAGCTCGGCCTGCAAAGTCCTGCCGCCTTTATACCGCAAATTGAGGACAGCGAAGAAATATCTGCGCTTGGTGAATGGGTGTTGAAGCGCGCGGCATCTGATTTGGCGCTTTGGCAGGCTGAAGGTCGCAATCTGACAATTGCAGTTAATATTGGCGCGCGCCATTTAGTATCGGTAGGGTTTCCTGAGCGCGCATTGCATATTGTCTCAAACGCGGGCGTTGCTCCCAGTTCGATTGAACTGGAAATCACCGAAGAAATTGCGATGCGGCAAGAAGATAACACCGGCAACATCATCGACACGTTGAAAGCCAATGGATTTCGCGTGGCGCTCGATGATTATGGACGCGGTTATTCCAACCTGTCGCGGCTGGCGGATGTTAAAGTGGACGTCATTAAAATTGACCGCTCACTTATACTCAACGTTGAAAGCCATGAACGCACCCGCAAAATTGTCGCTGCAACCATTGCTATGGCAGAAGCATTGGAATGCCGCGTTGTAGCCGAGGGTATTGAAGAGGCCGGCCATGCGGCCTTATTGCGTAAACTTGGGTGTCATGAGTTGCAGGGATACTTCTTTGCCAAACCAATGGAGCGGGAGCAGCTGACCGGCTGGCTTAATGCGCGCGGACGAAATGATGTTGCGACACTTCAAGGCGAAATTATTAAAAACCTTTAAAGTGCAACTTACCCTAACGGCAGTAAATATGCTGTTCAACGGCAGGCTGCGTTGACGTTCAAATTTTAGTCAGACTGTTTATTTTCAAGGCAAAATCTAATCGGTTTGCACGATTATGTCTGACAAATTATCTCTAATTATGAAGAATTTGTAAAAACCGTTGCGTTTTGCCTCAGACTTCGTCTAGTTGCCCCGACCACTGCATGACACCCGGCCGTATGAAGTCCGGGCGTGCCAGTGGCAGTGTGAGAGTTGTAACGATTTCGCCAGGGGGGCCTAAGGCGTGGAGTATTTTATCCAGCAGACATTGAACGGGCTGACGCTTGGTTCAATCTACGGTTTGGTGGCCATTGGTTACACCATGGTCTACGGCATTATCGGTATGATTAACTTCGCCCATGGCGATATTTTTATGGTCGGTGCATTTGTCGCCTTGATCGTGTTTCTGGTTCTCACGTCATTTTTCGGCGGCATCAGCGTGGTGCTGTTCTTGTTGATCATGATGATTGTTGCCATGCTCACAACCAGCCTGTGGAATTGGACAATCGAGAAAGTGGCTTACCGTCCCCTGCGAGGCTCTTTCCGCTTGGCACCGCTGATCACAGCCATTGGCATGTCGATTGCAATTTCAAACTTTGTTCAGGTGTCGCAAGGCCCGCGCAACAAGCCCATTCCACCGCTGATCACTGACATTTACACATTTGGCGGTATTACAGTTTCGCTGAAACAAATCGTAATAGCGATTGTTACAATCGTGCTGCTCACCATCTTTTGGTATATTGTCAATAAAACACCGCTTGGCCGCGCCCAGCGCGCCGTAGAGCAAGACCGCAAAATGGCGGCATTGCTCGGTATTGATGTTGACCGCACGATTTCGATCACCTTTATCATGGGAGCATCGCTCGCCGCTGTCGCAGGCACAATGTATCTGATGTATTATGGAGTTGTGGTGTTTACCGACGGCTTTATACCGGGTGTAAAAGCTTTTACCGCCGCTGTGCTTGGCGGGATTGGTTCGCTCCCGGGCGCTGTGCTCGGCGGCCTACTGATCGGCGTAATTGAGAGCCTTTGGTCGGCTTATTTCTCGATTGACTATAAAGACGTTGCCGCGTTTTCGATTTTGGCCATTGTGTTGGTCTTCCTTCCCTCTGGCCTCCTTGGCCGCCCTGAAGTCGAGAAGGTCTAAGATCATGGCAAACCCGACACGCGCTGCCGCCGTTAATCCTGACGCCCTTCCCGATGATCCGATACAGGCCGGTATCAAAGACGCCTTTATTGGCGGCGTTATTGCACTCGGCCTGTTTGTGCTGCTGATTGGCCTTGAGACCACACAGAACATCCGCAACGAATTGATCATCAATCAGCGGTGGTGGTTGTTGCTGGCCGTTATCGGCATTGTGATGGCCGGCCGCTTTGTGATGACAGCGTTCATTCGCCCCGCGATGCATGAGCGCAAAAAATCCAGCGCCGCCGCTGCCGCGGCGCGCGGTCAGGTCGAGCCAAGCGCGCTGCGACAGGCGTTGCCAAGGCTTGGTCTGCTGTTTTTGTTTATCTATCCGGCCTTGGTGGTTTTGCTGGTCGGCTGGCAAGGCTCGTTGAAATGGGTCGATAATTTCGGCATCCAGATTCTGATATATGTGATGCTGGCTTGGGGCCTTAATATTGTCGTTGGATTGGCCGGTTTGCTCGACCTCGGTTACGTTGCGTTCTATGCGGTTGGCGCTTATTCTTATGCCATACTGTCAGACCAGTTCGGGCTTTCGTTTTGGATATTGCTACCCGTTGCAGGCATTCTGGCCGCATTCTGGGGCATCATACTCGGCTTTCCAGTGCTGCGATTGCGCGGCGATTACCTGGCTATCGTCACGCTCGCTTTCGGTGAAATAATCCGTCTTGTGCTTATCAATTGGACGGCGGTAACCAAGGGTACATTCGGTATATCCGGTATTCAGCGCGCCACTTTGTTCGGCATGGAGTTTAATGCATCGCCCACCGGCTTTGCTGCAACTTTCGGCCTTGCGCCTTCTTCGGCTTATTACAAGATTTTCCTCTATTACCTCATCCTGCTGCTGTGTTTGCTCACTGCTTACGTGACCATCCGCCTCCGCAGAATGCCAATAGGTCGCGCTTGGGAAGCTTTGCGCGAAGATGAAATTGCCTGCCGATCGCTCGGTATCAACACCACCACCACCAAGCTGACGGCATTTTCGATTGGCGCAATGTTTGGCGGTTTTGCCGGGGCTTTCTTTGCGGTGCGTCAGGGTTTTGTGTCACCGGAAAGCTTTGTCTTTATTGAATCTGCCGTGATTTTGGCCATCGTGGTTTTGGGCGGCATGGGCTCGCTGCCAGGTATTGCAATTGCCGCTGCAGTCATGATTGGCGGCACTGAATTGCTGCGTGAACTCAACTTCTTAAAACTGGTGTTCGGCGAACAGTTTACGCCGGAACTCTACCGAATGTTGCTGTTTGGTTTGGCGATGGTGGTGGTGATGTTGTGGAAACCGCGCGGCTTTGTTGGCACACGCGAACCAACCGCCTTCCTCAAAACCAGCAAAGCTGTGTCCGGCGCCTTCACCAAAGAAGGACACGGCTGATGAATGTGTCTGTTAAGCCTCAGATTGTGTCTGACCAAATGAACAAAGACCCGATTTTAACAGTTGAACACCTGTCGATGCGTTTTGGCGGATTGCTCGCTATTGGCGATCTGTCGTTTAATGCCTATCGCGGCGACATCACGGCGCTGATCGGCCCCAATGGTGCCGGTAAAACCACAGTGTTTAACTGCATCACCGGTTTTTACCGCCCGACCGAGGGCATGATCACCATGCACCGTGCCAATGGTGAGCACCATATTTTGGAGCGCTTGCCGGATTTTGAAATTCCAAAAAAAGCCAAAGTTGCGCGCACGTTTCAGAACATCCGGCTGTTTTCCGGTCTGACGGTTTTAGAAAACCTGCTGGTCGCCCAGCATAACAAACTGATGCTGGCATCGGGCTATACGATTTTGGGCCTGCTCGGCATTGGCGGCTATAAAAAGGCGTCTCAGGAATCCGTTGATCTTGCGAAATTCTGGCTTGAAAAAACCAATCTGATCGACCGCGCCGATGATCCTGCCGGTGATTTGCCCTATGGCGACCAGCGCCGTTTGGAAATCGCCCGCGCCATGTGCACCGGCCCCGAGCTTTTGTGTTTGGATGAGCCTGCCGCCGGTTTGAACCCGCGTGAATCTGCGGCTCTCAATGATTTGCTGCGTTCCATTCGCGCCGATACCGGCGTTTCGGTTTTGCTCATCGAGCATGATATGTCGGTGGTCATGGAAATTTCAGACCATGTTGTGGTTTTGGAATACGGCCAGAAAATCTCAGACGGATCGCCAAGCCAAGTTCAAAATGATCCGCGTGTGATCGCCGCCTATCTCGGCGTTGATGATGATGAAGTTGAGCAGGTTTTGGCGACAGTTGAAGCCCAAGCCATTGAACCCGAACTGCCGGTGGCGCTTGTAGCGGCTCCGCCAAAAGCACGTCAGCCAAAAACCGTGCCGCTGGCCAAAGAACGCCGCGCGGCGATGATTGAAGCTGCGCCGGTGAAACTGGTGGCAAAAGCACCTGTGAAAACTGTAGCAAAGCCTGCGGCGAAAGCCCCGGCCAAAGTGATTGCGAACGCTGCACCAAAACCTGCTGTTAAAGTTGCCGCTAAACCAGTGGCCAAACCTGTTGCTGTTGCAGCACCTATTGCAAACTCAGGCGGCGTGTCGAATGCTCTGGCTGGGCCTCGTGACGGCAAGGCTGATGATCTCATTAAAATCAAAGGCATCGGCCCGGTTAATCAGCGCAAACTGAACGAGCATGGCATTTACCATTTTGACCAGATCGGCGCTTGGAAAAAAACCGACATCAAAGCCGCCGAAGCCTATCTCGCATTCGACGGACGCATCGCCCGCGAAGACTGGATGACACAGGCCAAGGCTTTGGCCAAAGTGGCCAAAGTTGTGCCAAAACCGGCTGCGCCAAAAACCGCTCCAAAAGTTTCCGTAAAAACTGCAACGGCTAAAACCGTTTCACCAAAGAATAAGGGAGGCAAATAATGTCTGATGCGCTTCTCTCTGTAGAAAATGTGCAAACGTACTATGGCAATATCCGCGCCCTTGGCGGCGTAACGATTGATGTCAAACGCGGCGAAATCGTTGCTTTGATCGGGGCTAATGGCGCCGGTAAATCAACCATGATGATGACGATATTCGGCAGCCCCAAAGCGCGCAGCGGCAAAATCGTGTTCGAAGGCCAAGATATCACTGAAATGCCAACCCATGAAATCGCGCGGCTTCGCATTGCGCAGTCACCGGAAGGCCGCCGTATTTTCCCGCGCATGACAGTGCTGGAAAACCTGCAAATGGGCGCAAGCCTGGATAACCTCACTTATTTCAAAGACGACGTCGAAAAAGTGTTCCATCTGTTTCCACGCCTTAAAGAACGTATCACGCAGCGCGGCGGCACACTGTCAGGCGGCGAGCAGCAAATGCTGTCGATAGGCCGTGCTCTGATGGCGCGCCCGAAACTGCTGCTCCTCGATGAGCCGTCACTTGGCCTTGCGCCTTTGATTGTGAAGCAGATTTTTGAGGCGATTAAAGAATTGAACGCCAATCAAGGCTTAACGGTATTTCTGGTTGAGCAAAATGCGTTCGGTGCCTTAAAACTGGCGCATCGCGGCTACGTCATGGTCAACGGCATGGTGACGCTCAGCGGCACCGGCAAAGAGCTTTTGGCCAACCCTGAAGTGCGCGCGGCTTATCTCGAAGGCGGGAGGCACTGATATGATCTATGCAATGATCTTCGAAAAATTCTATCCCGGCGAATTGGCTTTTTTCGCGCTGGCCTGTTGGGCGGCGTGGATGACAGGCCGCTCAATTGCCGGAACATGGCGGCCATTCATGTCATGCCTGCTTTATAGCATTCCACTCGCAATGTTCGTGCGCTTCATTCATTTTTCCATGTTCGAAGGGCCGTTCTTAAGCTTCACGCATTTCATTGCTGATTTGATTATTCTGGCCATCATTGTGGTGATTGCATTCCGCTATACCCGCACCGGCCAGATGGTTTCGCAATATGGCTGGCTCTATGAACGGGCGTCGCCGCTGTCGTGGCGCAATCGTGCCTGATAGAATCGATTGAAATTTACCAAGCACGCTGAATTTTTGATGAATCGGCGTGACAAACGGCCCAAAATGGGCTTCAGACATTCCCCAGCGGACTAAGGTTGGCGTCGCTACGGGATCAACCACTAAAAGCCACCAACAACGGGAGCCTATTCCATGAAGAAGTCACTTCTTTCAGCAGTTGCAATGTCAGCTGTTCTTGCCTTCACAAACGCTGCATTTGCAGCTGACCTGATCGTCGGCGTTGCCGGCCCGATCACCGGTCCAAATGCCGCCTTTGGCGCACAGCTCCAGAAAGGCGCTGAGGCAGCTGCTGCCGACATCAATGCCGCTGGCGGCATCAACGGCGACATGATCAAAATCGTTATCGGCGATGACAAATCAGACCCGAAAGAAGGCGTATCTGTAGCCAACAAATTTGTTGGTGATGGCGTTAAATGGGTTGTCGGTCACTTCAACTCAGGCGTAACCATTCCTGCCTCTGAAGTTTATGCTGAAAACGGTATCGTGTTCGTTACCCCATCAGCAACCAACCCAACCGTAACAGAGCGTGGCCTTTGGAATGCACACCGCACTTGCGGCCGTGATGACCAGCAGGGCACAGTTGCCGGTGGTTATATTGCTGCAAACTTCAAAGACGCAAAAGTTGCCGTCATCCATGACAAAACACCATACGGCCAAGGCCTTGCTGAATTCACCAAAGCATCCATGAACGGTGCCGGCGTGACCGAAGCCATGTTCGAAGGCATCAACGTTGGCGACAAAGACTTCTCAGCTTTGATCGCTAAAATGAAAGAAGCCGGTGTTTCTGTTGTTTACTTCGGTGGCTTGCACACTGAAGCCGGTTTGATGATGCGTCAGTTGGCTGACCAGGGCCTCACAGCCAAGTTCATGTCAGGCGACGGCATTGTTTCAAACGAACTCGCATCAATCGCTGGCGACGCAGTTGCCGGTACTTTGATGACGTTTGCTCCAGATCCACGCAACCAGCCAGATGCAAAAGCATTGGTTGAGAAGTTCCGTGCAGCTGGTTTTGAGCCGGAAGCCTACACCCTTTATTCTTACGCAGCCCTTCAAGTTATGGCGTCTGCCGCAACTGCCGCCAAGTCTAATGACTCACAGGCTGTTGCTGCTGCCATCAAGGCAAACGGCCCGCACAAAACAGCCATTGGCGAATTGTCATATGACGCCAAAGGCGACATCACACGTCCAGACTACGTGATGTATGAGTGGAAAAAAGGCGAAGACGGAAAATACACATACTTCCAGATCGGTATGTAATCTGATCCTCTGAGTTGTTGCTCAGAAACGAAGCCCGGCGCGCAAGCTCCGGGCTTTTTTGTTGCCGGTTTTTATCTGCCCATGTCTCTTTTATTTAGTCGCATCGCTCAAGCGAAAAACCGCCCACACTTTTTCGCACGATGCTTTTAGGGCTATTGCTTTGTTATGTTTGCGCTGCACAATAAATCGCGTTAGAGGGTTTTGAGCCCCGCCTTTTTTAAGCCTCAATCGGGAACGTTCGCCCCATGGCCATCCGCAAAATCCTCGTTGCAAACCGTTCTGAAATTGCCATCCGCGTATTTCGAGCGGCCAATGAACTTGACATTAAAACCGTTGCGGTTTGGGCCGAAGAAGACAAATACGCGCTGCACCGGTTCAAGGCCGATGAAAGTTACCAGATCGGGCGCGGCG
>JANMFT010000042.1:0-9413 GCA_031374255.1 Limoniibacter sp.
GTTTCAGATTGTGTGACCAAAAAGCCGCGCATTTCCAGCGCGCGCGCCAGTCTGGTGCGCAGAGCCTTATCGTCTTCAACGATCAGCAAAGAGCGGTCAGGGCCGATTGCGGCCACTTCTTCGGCGGTTGCAGTAATCTCTGTCATTATTTTTCGCAGCTTGTCGCCGCGCCACTGTTCTTATGTCTTAATCTAACTTGCCTTATTGGCTTAAATGTCAAGTTCTGAGGACGTGTTGCGCGTTTCAAATGCACCACGCGGCCAATGAATCCGCACTTCTGCGCCAAGCGCGTCCGCCGTGGCGTTGCGAAATCCGATTTGCGCGCCAGAGCGTTCAATGAGAGTCTTGGCGATAAACAGACCAAGGCCGAGACCGCCGCCTGTGGATTTATCGCTGCCATCGCGCGCGCTGCGGTCAGTGGTGTAAGGTTCGCCAATACGGTCAATTATGGATGGTGCAAAGCCGAGGCCATCATCGGTGATGGTCAATGTCACATCATTGTCTGACCATCCCCACGCAACAATGACGCGGGTCTTGGCAAAATCCACGGCGTTTTCGACGAGATTACCGATCGAATAAATCAGCCCGGGGTTGCGCCGCCCTATAGGTTCAGCCCCGTTGGTTTGTCCGCCTTGCATTTCAATGGCAATACCAAACTCGCGGTGCGGCGCGACGGCGTCTTCAATGAGGCCAGTCAGAGGCATACGCAACATATGCTCCTCACTTTCCGCTGACAGGCTGGTCAGGCGGCGCAAAATATCGCGGCAACGCTCGCTTTGAGAGCGCAGCAGGCTGACATCTTCTTTAAAGCGCTCATCCTTGCCGAGTGTACGTTCCATTTCTTTGGCGATGACGGTGATGGTTCCAAGCGGCGTGCCGAGCTCATGGGCGGTAGCCGCTGCAAGGCCGTCAATGGCCGACAAATGTTGTTCACGCTGAAGCACGAGTTCAGTTGCGGCCAAAGCATCTGATAATTCACGCGCCTCACGGGCAACCCGGGAGGCATAAATCGCGGCAAACGCCATGGTGGACAGGATTGCCACCGCAATACCGGCAACCAGCATCGCCGGCAGTTCTAGGCCGTCATATTCAAACCACGGCAGCGGCAAATGCAGAAAAGCCAGCAACACTGTCATTGCAGCGGTCACAGCGGCAAGCAGACTGGTATAAAACACCGGCAAAGCGCCCGCCGCAATAACCACCGGAACAATAATCAAAATCGCAAACGGGTTTTGTAGGCCACCTGTCAACATCAAGAGCGCTGTCAATTGACTGATGTCGTAAGCCAGCAGCATAGCGGCTTTGGCTGGTCTAAGCCGGTGGCTGGCCGGATATAGCAACCCCAAAGCGACGTTTAGCAATGCTGACGCCGCAATCAAAGCCAGACATGCGGCCACAGGCATGGCAAAGCCGAGCGCAAAACCAATGACAGCCACGGCCAAAACTTGACCGGCCACCGCCAGCCAGCGCAACCTGATCAGCGTTGACAGCCTTACAGCGCGGCGGTTTTCATGTGGAGTAAGCAAACGTTCAATCATGCCGCTTCATGCAGCGTTTTAAGATTTGGCTCAAGCTCACAAAACCAAATGTGCCTATGTGCCGCGCGGCTTTGCCCGCGACGTGGGCGATGCATTGGCAGGGTCATCGGGCCAAACATGGCGCAGATAACGCCCGCGCATATCCACCCGCACATCTTTCCAAGAACCGGCCCAAAAGGCGGGCAAATCCCGCGTGGTTTGGATAGGCCGGTGCGCCGGTGAAAGGAGTTCGAGCAACAACGGGAATGCGCCATTGAGAATTGCTGGATGAGTTTTAAGGCCGAATAATTCCTGTACCCGCACCGCCAGAATGGCATCGTTGTTTTCATAGCGCAGCTTAATGTTTGTGCCGGTTGGCACTTCAAAATGGTTAGGTGCAAGTTTGGCGATTTGCCTTTGATTCTCGTAGGGCACAAGGCTGGTAAGAGCGGTTGTCAAAGCTTCGTTTGGTAAAGCCGAGAATTTGGTTACGTCGTGCAGAAACGGCAAAAGCCAATCATCGAGTGTTTCGAGCAATGCTTCGTCGCTAACATCGGGAAAATCATCAGGACAATTATGATGCAGAAACGCCAGCCGCGCGCGCAGGCTTTCAGATGTTTCGTTCCATGGCAAAAGCTGAAGTCCGTGCTCCCGCAAGGCGTCGACTAACGCGCGGGCTGTAGTGGCTCCAACTTCAATTTTCGCGGGCCGTTTGGCGAGCACCAGAGAACCCAGCACATCACGATGCTCTGCTTTCAGCACACCCGAATTTGCGTCAAACCACGTGACCAGCCCGCTGATAATCCGTGCGGCCAAAACATCGCGAATGTCAGCCTCGTTTACCGGTGCGGCGGCTAAAATCCGCGCGCTTTGAGCTTTGCCCTGTAAATCAGCAACCACTAAAAATGGCTGTTTCGCCAATGCGTCAGTGGCTTCAATTTCCACACCTCGCCCGTTTACCATAACGAAACGACCGGTCGCGCCGCGCTGCATGGCCACGCGATCAAAAAACGCAGGCAGCATGAGGCGGCCAATGTCTGAGGCATCATTTGTTGATGCACCACCGATGCGCTTTGCCAAGGTTCTTGCGTTTTTTGAACGTTCAGAACGGTCATTGCGAAACGCTGAAAGGCGATGCGTCAGGTCGGCATCATTGCCGCCTAGGCCGCGTTCAGTGAGCAACACTCCAATCTCGGCGGCCAAACCCGATAATTCATCAGCCATTGCCACCATCACCGCCAATCGTGCAGGCAGAGCGATGTTACGCATTTTTTCACCCAATGCAGTCAGTCGGTCACCCTCGTCCAGCGCGCCAAGGTTTTGCAAAAGAGCACGGGCTTCGTTGATTGCAGGCAAAGGCGGTGCTTCGGGAAACGGCAATTGGCTTGGATCGATGACGCCGAACGCTGCACAATCCATCACCAGACCGCTGAGATCAGCGGCAAATATCTCAGGCGTATTATAAGCGGCGAGCGACGCATTTTGCCCCTCGCGCCACAGCCTGATTGCGATCCCCGGCGCAGTTCGCCCCGCGCGGCCCGCACGTTGATCAGCCGATGCGCGGGAAACCCGCACCGTTTCGAGATGCGTCAAACCGGTCGCCGGCTCAAAAACCGGCACACGCGCAAGGCCGCTGTCGATAACGATTGTAACGCCATCAATTGTCAGCGCGCTTTCGGCGATCGACGTTGCAAGCACAATCTTGCGCGCTGTTGCTGGCCTGATGGCTTCATCTTGTGTTCTGCCGTCCAATTGCCCGTGCAACTCATGAAGTGATACATCTTGCGGCAAGCGACCTTCGAGCAGACGTTTGACACGCCCGATTTCACCGACGCCGGGCAAAAATGCTAGAATGGAACCGTTATCTTCAACGACAGCTTTGCGGATGGCCGCGCCCATGGCGTCTTCAATCCGCTCTGCGGCGTTGCGGTCAACATAGCGGGTCTCAACCGGAAAGGCGCGGCCTTTGCTTTCAATCAGCGGCGCATCGCCGATGACACCCGCGATTTTCGCGCCATCAAGTGTTGCTGACATCACGATAAGTTTGAGATCAGGACGAAGCGCGCTGCGCACATCAAGCGTTAGCGCCAAGCCGAAATCAGCGTCCAGTGAACGCTCATGGAACTCGTCAAAAATCACACAGCCGGTGCCTTTCAGTTCAGGGTCGGCGAGAATCATTCGCGTGAACACGCCTTCTGTGACGACTAAAATGCGTGTGGCTGCGCTTTGGCGCGTATCCAACCGCATCGCATAGCCGATGGTTTGGCCGACCTCTTCGCTGAGCAAGCTGGCCATACGCCGAGCTGCAGCGCGGGCGGCAACGCGCCTTGGTTCGAGCAGTATGATCTTACCCACGACGGAGTTGAGGAGATGCAGGGGAACGAGCGTGGTTTTACCGGCACCGGGCGGCGCTACCAAAACCGCAGCCCCATATTCACCCAGTGCAGCCGCCAATTGTTCGAGAACTTCGGTAACGGGCAGATCAGGTAAAATCATAAGGGTAGCCTGATGATAGCACCGCCCGCCGCCGTTGCATCGGCCTCATCATGTGTGACGAGCACCACCGGCAATTTCATCCGCTTGGCCGTGCCAAAAACCAACTCGCGCATTTGGCCGCGCAATTCTGTGTCGAGTTTTGAGAATGGCTCGTCGAGCAACAGCGCTTTGGGTTCCGATAAAAGTGTGCGCATGAGAGCCACACGTGCTTTTTGCCCGCCGGATAAGGTGTATGGGTCGCGGCTTCCGAAGCCTTCCAGACCCGCCTCAATAAGCGCTGCTTCAATGCGCTCGCGCCGCGGTGCTTTACCTTTAATTTCGGCAGGCAATGCAAACGTCAAATTGCCTGCCACATCCATATGCGGAAACAAAAGCGGGTCTTGAAACAGCAGGCCAAGTTGCCGCTGATGTGCTGGGTTTTTTGTAACGTCAACGCCATCCACCAAAACGTTACCGGAAGCCTGAAACACCGGATCAAGAAAGCCCGCCAGAAAGGCAAACAAAGATGATTTACCCGAACCGGACGGCCCCATCACGGTAAGGATTTCGCCGGATGCAATATGTGTATCAATCGCAACAAGCTCTTGGCCGTAAAGCGCAATGCGAATATTTTTCAGCGTCAAACCAACATTCATCGGGTTTTTAATGTCCACTTAAGCCACGCCGGTTCCGCCATAAATATGCCGGAATAAATGCTGCAAACGCAAACGCAATTGTTGGCAGCAGCATTTGCACAAACGCATAAATGCCGATCACACGGCGATTGCCACCCGATGACAATGCAACAGCTTCAGTCGTGATGGTGGTCAGGCGTCCGGCCCCAACCAGAACCGTTGCCAAATATTGCGCGGCTGATACCGCAAAACCAAGCGCGATGGCTGATAAAACCGCCTTCAAAAGCATTGGTCCGCGTACTGTGAAAAAGCATTGCCAAGGGGTTTTGCCCAGCGTTGCGGCAACACTCAAATATCGCCTGTCCATCACCCGCCATGGGTCTGACAATGACAGAAAAACATAAGGCGTAACAAACACCAGATGCGCTGCGAGCAGGCTCAAAAACATGCCGTCAATTTGCAAACTGATGAATAAAAACTGTAAGCCAAACAGAAATGCCGCTTGCGGCACCAGTAACGGTAAATAGATGATCGCGAGGCTATGCCGCTGGAGAAACTTTCGACTGAGACGCGTTTCATCTTCCCGCATCAAACATAAAATTGCGAGCACCGCTGCGATGAGACTGGCGGTGATGCCCAGCTGCAAAGTGGTCATCAACGGGGCGGTCAGACGTGGTAAAGCCCCATACCAACCTGTCAGCGTGAGGCTGGATGGCACCGCATCCGGGAATTGCCAGAGGCCGGAAACACTCCAGATCGCCAAAGTAATCAGTCCGCCAAACAAAGCAATTGCCGGAAATAGCATTGCGCCAATACCGACGCCGCGAAGAGCTTTATCATGCGGTAATCTTAGGCCTTGAGCTGCAAGATTTGTGCGTAGTTTTGCGCCTGTCTGCTCCAACCCCAGCCAAATGATAAATGCAATCATCGTCACGCCAAGCTGCATTAAAGCGCCCGCAGCAGCGACAAAACGCATGCTTAAATCCGGATCGTTCATCCAACCCACCAGCCGCACGCTCAGCGTTGCAGGCGTTTGCGGACCTAGAATCATCGCCACATCAACAACCGATGTTGAAAATGCGATTACTGCAAAAACACCCAATCGCAATTGACTATAAAGCCTTGGCCAAACCGTGATGATAAAACCCATGACACGGCCATAGCCGAGTGACGCGCTGATCTGGCGGCTTTGGCGGACGGGAATTTGCGGCAACGCGGCAAGTGCGATCAGCAACAGAAACGGCAACTCTTTGGCGATAAGACCGGCGGTAAGTGTCAAGCCAAGCGCGTCATTGACGATTAAAATATCGGGCGGGGTCTGCCAGCCGGTTAGCTCCGGCGAGATCATCCGCGCAATCATACCGGTTGGCGCAATAAGAAACGCCAAACCAAAAGCTGCCGCCGCATGGGGAACTGAAAGTAGCGGGGATAAGATTGCGCTGATGCGGGATAGTGTTTTGGCAGACGCCGCAGCCAAAAACAGCATCACAATCATAAGCGCTATAAAGCTGGCCGCCAATCCGGTGGCAAGACTAAGCAATGCCGAACGCCAAATGCCGGGTTCGTTAAACAACATAATGAAAGGCAATTTGGAAAAATGATTGCCGCCGAGTGCGGGAAGATAGCCAAAGGCTGGGAGAATTGTGCCAATCAGCCCTGCGAACACTGGAATTGTAAGCAACGCTATGGTGAGCGGCGGGCCGAGACGGGGAAGAAACGACATGCTCAAAACTTTCCCTTACGCAAAACAAGAGCGTGTCTTTTGCTCGCTCTTTCCTTCTCCCCGTTTTTTACTGGGAGAAGGTGCCCGATAGGGCGGATGAGGGGCATCACTGAATTTACCATGCCCCTCACCCGTCAGCTGCGCTGACACCCTCTCCCCGTAAAGAACAGGGAGAGGAAAGAAAGACCCAGATTAGCTGTTAAACGCTCTAATTCCCCGCGCCATAACGGCGCTTCCACTCGTCTTCAATGCGGGTCATCCATGATGGATGCGGCTCATCGAGCGCTGGCCCAAGTTTATCTGGAGCCAAGGTTGCAATGCCCAAATCCAGTGCGGCAAAAGCGGCCTGTTCTTCGGCAGATGTCTTGCCGACATTGAGAACCGTCGGGTCACCCCACACTTTCGGGTCTTGTTTTCTGATTTGCGCTTCTGGCGAGATCATAAAATTGGCCACCACCATCGCACCTGCTTTGGCATTGGCGTTAAACGGAATGGCGAGAAAGTGCGTGTTGGAAAGCGTGCCGCCCGGAAACGTGAATGATCGCACGGTATCCGGCAATTCGCCTGCCGCAATCGCAGCTGAAGCTTCGGCAGGGTTGAACGCAAAAATCACATCCAGCGCGCCGTCAGCCAAAAGCTGCTTCATCTCTGGATAGTTTTTCGGAAAGGCTTTGCCCTCGCGCCATGTAACAGGATGCAACGCGTCCAGATAATCAAACAAGGGTTTGGCAGTGACAGCAAATGTCGCCTCATCAACGGGTTTCAGAAGAACCGAGCGATCAGCTACCGTTTCTGAAAGCACCTGTTTCAAAAACGTCGAGCCGATAAAATCCGGCGGCATCGGGTAGGAAATTTTGCCCGGATTGGCTTTGGCATATTCCAGAAGGCCAGCCGCAGATTGCGGAACCTTATCGGCAGCCAAACGCTTGGTGTCATGGAAGAACACAAGCTTCGCCATGCCCCACGGGCTTTCGAGCCCTTCCACTGGCACGGTGAAATCTGTTCGGATGGTGGGTTTATTTTCAATATCGACATATTTCCAGTTTGGAAGCGCCTCAGCCCAACCGGGTGACAGCAGCAATTCCTGTCGTTTCATCGAGGCAAAATTCTCGCCATTGATCCAGATCATGTCGACCGAGCCGCTTGTTGTCCGGCCGGCAGCTTTTTCGGCCACCACCTTGGCTACAGCATTTGCGGTGTCTTCGAGTTTCACGTGAACCAAAGTCACACCATATTTGGCGAGAAGCTCTTTACCGGCCCAATCAATATAGGCGTTGATATTTTCCGCGCCGCCCCACGCATTCCAATAAACGGTTTCACCTTTGGCATCGGCTAAAACAGCATCCCAATTTTTTGGATCAGGGTTTTCAGCGAAAGCAGGCAGGCTGAACGTAAGCGCTGCAAATGCGGTAAGGCTCAAAAAAGTGCGGCGAAGCATGGGCAGTCCTCCAAAAGATTTTGTCCTTCTAGTCCGACTGCGCCTTAAAGTGCGAGCAGAGATTATGTTTTACCCGTAAACCCGTGTTCACAATGTTGTTGATGGCGTTTGCTTTGCCCTTCGCCTTTTGCCAATACAACAGCAGTTCAGGGGAGTGACCAACATGAAAATGCGTGCGGCAGTGGCTTGGAAGGCGGGCGCGCCCCTCACAATCGAAACTGTGGATATTGAAGGGCCAAAAGCCGGTGAAGTCATGGTGGAAATTATGGCATCGGGCGTTTGCCATACTGATTTATACACACTTTCCGGCGCTGACCCGGAGGGCATTTTCCCGGCTATACTGGGCCATGAAGGCGCAGGCATTGTGCGCGAAGTGGGTAGCGGTGTTACCAGCCTGAAACCCGGCGACCATGTAATCCCGCTTTACACACCCGAATGCCGCCAATGCAAAACCTGTCTGTCGCAGCGCTCCAACCTCTGCACCGCCATCCGCCCGACTCAAGGCAAGGGCATTATGCCCGATGGAACCAGCCGCTTTAAATGCGATTCCACCGACGTATTTCATTACATGGGATGCTCAACCTTCGGCAATTTTACGGTTCTGCCGGAAATTGCATTGGCCAAAGTGCGTGAGGATGCTCCATTTGAGAAAATTTGCTATATTGGCTGCGGCGTCACCACCGGCATCGGCGCAGTCATCAACACCGCCAAAGTTTGGCCGGGAGCCAATGTTGCAGTGTTTGGGCTTGGTGGCATCGGCCTCAATGTGATTCAAGGCGCACGCATGGTGGGCGCTGATAAAATCATCGGTATTGATCTCAATCCATCTAAAGTGGAGATGGCCAAGAAGTTTGGCATGACGCATTTTGTCAATCCGGACGTTGTCGGTCGCGACAAGGTCGTGCAGGCCATTCAGGACCTGACTGACGGCGGCGCGGACTATTCATTCGAATGCATCGGCAACATCCACACCATGCGCCAGGCGCTCGAATGCTGCCACCGCGGCTGGGGAGAGTCGATCATCATCGGCGTTGCGCCGTCCGGAACAGAAATCTCGACCCGGCCGTTCCAACTGGTCACCGGGCGTGTCTGGAAAGGCTCGGCCTTCGGCGGCGCGCGCGGGCGCACGGATGTGCCGAAGATTGTCGACTGGTACATGGATGGCAAAATCAACATTGACGATCTGATCACCCACACCATGCCACTAACCGAGATCAACACGGCATTCGACCTGATGCACGAGGGCAAATCGATCCGCTCAGTCGTGACATTCTGATTGTCACGGATGGAGACAATTGCGGGCGGCAAGTCCAATCTTCGCGGCATTCTCTACATGCTGATCGGCGCAGGCAGCTTTGTGCTCAATGACAGCATGATGAAGCTGGTGATGGAGGGGGCTCCACCTTATCAGACGTTGTGTATGCGGGGCGTATTCGCATTGTTATGGGCCCTTCCGCTGCTAACCGCTCTTGGGCACTGGAAAGACATGCCTCTGGCGCTGAACCGGTTTGTTTTCGCGCGAGGTTTGCTGGAAGTCATTGCCATCATGACGTTTATTCTGGCATTGGCGAACGCTCCCATCGGCCACGTGACATCCATTTTTCAGATATTACCCATGCTGATCC
>JANMFT010000059.1:0-2195 GCA_031374255.1 Limoniibacter sp.
GATGATGACGCCGCAAACCCTTGCGATTGCGCAAGTGATTTTCCCGCCGGAAGAGCGCGCAGGTATTTTTGCTCTATTCGGTTTTGCTTCGGGGCTTGCCGCAGTCACCGGGCCGTTGCTCGGCGGGTTTCTCATCCATCTTGACATTGCAGGCCTTACATGGCGGCCAATATTTTTGATCAATATTCCGGTTGGTATTTTGGCGATTGTTTTGGGCTTGCGTATCATCCCGAAAGTGGCAGGCATTCGCACTCTTGGCGTTGATTTTGTTGGTATCGCAATTGCAGCATTAGCGCTGTTGCTCATCACCTATCCGATGATTGAGGGCCGCAGCCTTGGCTGGCCGGTCTGGACATTTGCGATGATGGCGGCGTCAATTCCCTTGTTTTATCTGTTCGTGAAATGGCAACAACGCCAAGCCGCAAACGATGCACCCGAAGTTCTGCCCGCAACGCTTTTGTCAAACCGCGCCTTCATTACCAATGCGCTGCTATCATCTTTGTTTTTCTCGGTGATTCCCGGCTTCTTTTTCGCGTTCACATTCTATTTTCAGGATGGCTACGGGTTTGAGCCGTTCGAGTCTGGCATTGCGTCATTGCCATTCTCGTTTGGTGTGCTGTTTGCCTCGGCCTATTCCAGCCGCCTTGGCACACGCGGCCAAACTGAGCGCTTGCTCGGTGGTGCGGTGTTGCTCGCCCTGGGATTTCTGGCGATGAGCTTCCTGTCCAGCCCCGAAAATCCGCCGACAATATGGCGCTATGCCGCCCCGCTGTTCGCGGCAGGAATTGGCCTTGGCCTTGCTGTTTCACCTATGTTTCAGCGCGCGCTTGGCAGTGTCGTCGGGCGTGATGCAGGGGCCGCATCCGGCGGGTTGCAGGCCATTCAGCAAGCTGGTGGAGCGATTGGAGTGGCGGTCACCGGTGAATTATTTTTTGCACAACTCGTCCGCACCGGCGGTGCAACACCGGGGGCGGATGCCTACACCGCCGCGTTTCATTTTGCGCTTTGGTACGGAATTGTTGCATTCATCATCGTTGCTTTGTCAGCAATGTTCGGGCCAAAGCCCGCCATTAAGCCCGCTTAAGGCACAATCAGCGTGCCCGCGCCGTGGTTGGTCATCAATTCAAGCAGCACGGCGTGGCGCACTTTGCCATTGACAATAACAACAGCCTTTACGCCGCGGCCCAGCGCCTCGATGCAGGTTTCGACCTTGGGGATCATGCCGCCTGAAATGGTGCCATCGGCAATCAAAGCACGCGCTTCTGCTACCGTCAGTTCAGATATAAGATTTTTGTCCTTGTCTAAAACGCCCGGCACATCGGTGAGAAAAAGCAGGCGTTCGGCAGACAACGCCCCGGCAATTGCACCGGCAAACGTGTCAGCATTGATGTTGTAAGTATGCCCGTCCCGGCCCGGCGCAACAGGCGCAAGCACGGGAATCATCTCGGATTTTGCGAGCAAATCCAAAAGCGTGCGGTCAACTTCCACCGGTTCGCCGACAAAGCCAAGATCAATAACGCGCTCAATATTGCTGTCTGTTTCACGAATAGTTTTCTTGGCTTTTTCAGCATAGACCATGTTGCCGTCTTTGCCGCACAGGCCAATCGCCCATTCGCCCTCACGGTTGATCATTTCAACAATCTGCTTATTGATCGCGCCGCACAGAACCATCTCGACAATCTCAACGGTGGCCGCGTCTGTTACGCGAAGGCCGCCCTCAAACGTCGATTTGATCCCCATTTTTTCGAGCATTGCACCGATTTGTGGCCCGCCGCCATGCACCACGATCGGATTGATGCCGGATTGTTTGAGCATCGCAATATCTTGCGCGAACGCCTTGCCGAATACCGCATCGCCCATGGCATGTCCGCCATATTTCACGACGATGGTCTTGTTTTCATAGCGCTGCATATAGGGCAGGGCTTGGGCAATAACGCGGGCTTGCGTTGCAGGATCAAGGCTGTCGATAGGGTCGATTACGGTGCCGGTCATTTGGGCCACTCAGCGCTAAAACAGTGATTCTTGAATTAGCGATCAAGTTATGCCGCTGCAACAATGCTTATGACCGACCGCATTTTGATTCACAATTGCCAAACATAGTCACCCCCGCCACTTTATTGTGCGGGGGCCTAGACGTGTTTTAAAACAAATGCGTAGCCCAGTAGTCTGGGTGCCCGCCCAAGAAAGAGGCGGGG
>JANMFT010000078.1:0-5840 GCA_031374255.1 Limoniibacter sp.
CGGGAGCAAGGCGAGCAATGAAATTGTATCGCTTAATGAGACGCTGTCGGCGGTTATTGCGGGCCTCCAGCCCTTGGCAAATGAACGCCGCATTGATTTGGCACTTCCGCTTTTACAGCCGTTCAAAACACGCGGATATCAGGCGGATATTCATGTGGCACTCGAAATTCTGCTTGATAATGCCATCCGTTACTCACAGGCAGGCAGTAAAGTTGAGGTGGCAATTCAGCAGAAGAAGAACCAAGTTGTTTTAACAGTCACGGATAATGGGCCGGGCATTTCAGAAGATGATTTGCCCCATATTTTTGAGCGGTTTTACCGTGCAGCCGGTCAGGAGGAGCCCGGCAGCGGCCTTGGTCTTGCCATCGCCAAAATGATTGCCGACCGCAATGGCTTCAGCATTAGTCTGGAAAACCGCCAGAATAGCCAAGGCCTGCAAGCAAAGCTGATTTTTCCGGCGCTCATTTTACCCTAAGTTTCACAAGGTATCTCCCCAATCACAGCAAACCAATTGGTGCGCTGATTTGATGAAGGAATGCCAATATGAAAAATACCCTCCTCATTTTGACCGCCTGTGCCGCCCTCGCAAGTTTCAGCGCCACAGCCTTTGCAGCCTCTGACCCGTGCGAAGAGCGGATTGCAGCCATGCGTGCCGAAATGCTGGTCACCAAAATCAGTGCCGCTGACATGGAACTGGTCAAAGCTCTCGAAACCAAAAGCTTAGAGCGTTGCAATGCTGACGACGATAAACGCGCCGATGGCTTTGTGGCCGATGCCATGAAAATTATGGGCAAATAGTGACCGTTCAATTGTGACAGTTCAACGAAAGCACTGAAATGCCAAAATCTTCATCTCCCCTCCCCGCCACCATTGAGACCGGCGTTAACCGCGTACCAAAAATCACGGTTGATTTCTGGCTGATTAAACTCATGGCCGTCACTATGGGTGAAACCGCAGCCGATTATTTGGCTGTCAATCTGGGTCTTGGCCTGACGGCAACTACTGCCATCATGGCCAGTATATTGGTTGTGGCCTTAGGGCTGCAATTTGCCCAAAAACGCTATGTGCCTTGGGCCTATTGGGGAGCGGTGGTTTTGCTCAGCATTGTCGGAACGCTAGTCACTGACAATATGGTCGATAATTTCGGCATTCCCCTCACCACCTCCACGATGATTTTTACAGGGTTGCTCGCCGCAACATTTGCCGCTTGGTATGCCTCAGAACGCACGATTTCCATCCACAAGGTTTTCACCACAAAACGTGAAACGTTTTACTGGCTGGCAATTCTGTTTACGTTTGCTCTTGGCACAGCGGCAGGTGATTTGGTTGCCGAGCATTTCGAGCTTGGATATTTGACAACCGGCCTCATTTTCGGCGGCATTATCGCAGCCATTGCGTTTGCCCATTATGTGCTGAAACTGAATGCCATTTTGGCGTTCTGGCTGGCCTACATTTTGACACGGCCGCTCGGCGCATCTTTCGGCGATCTGCTGTCGCAACCGCGCGAATATGGCGGACTTGGTTTTGGAACCATTGTCACGAGCATGTTGTTCCTGACCTCAATTGTTGCCATCGTCATCTACATGAGCGTGACCCGTGACGGCGATGAACACGTGGCAATTGCCAACTGAAAACCAATTCACAAACCCCTGCTGCTTCACTCCCAATTGGAGTGAGGCTTTTTTTCCGACATTTAGGAACTCCTTACTGCCCTCATTTTCCCCTAAGTCTTACCTGCCAAATCTGTTGCTCCACGCCAAATGGAGCAACACCAAATGCCCGGACTTGTTCAAACCGCCATAGAGATTGAAAATCTAGGCAAGCAATTTGATGACTTTGAGGCTTTGAAAAATATCAGCCTCACTATTGCCGCCGGGGAAATATTTGGCTTTCTTGGCCATAATGGCGCAGGAAAAACCACCACCCTCAATATTCTGACCACGCTTTTAAAACCAACATCCGGCAGTGCTTTGATCAACGGCATTGACGTTGTGGCCGACTCCATGAAGGCCCGCCGGTGCATCGGCTATGTTCCGGAAAATGTGCGGCTTTACGGCGGCTTGAGCGCCAATGACAATTTGCGTTTTTTGGGCAAATTATCCGGCCTTAGAAACCCCGATGCGCGGATTAAAGAGACACTGACATTTCTGGATTGCGTTGAACTCGGCCCGAAGCGCGTTGGTGCTATGTCAAAAGGCCAACGCCAGCGCATTGGTTTGGCGCAGGCCTTACTGCACCACCCGGACGTGCTTTTTCTGGATGAGCCAACATCGGGCCTCGACCCGCTGGGCATAAAAACACTGCGTGACTTGATCACAAGGCTTAATAAAGAGCGCGGCACGACAGTGTTCATGAACACGCATTTAATCAGCGAAATAGCCAAGACATGCACGTCAATTGGTGTGCTGTCGAATGGCCAATTGGTGTTTCACGATAAAATTGATGTCGTTGTAAAACGCTTTGGCGATGATGCTGCACTTGAAAATATTTATTTGTCATTGACACCGGGCCATCAGGTGCCGGCATGAGCGCCGCGTCATTTACCATTGCCCGCCTGACGGTTCGCAATGCGATTGCTGACCGGACTGTGCTGTGGCTGACATTTTTGTTTATGGCAATGGTGCTGCTGTCGGCCTATCTGGGGTGGACAGCAACTGCCACAATTCACATCATTTATACCAAAGCCGCAGAGGTATTGGCGGCCGCAGGCAGGCCAGTTCCACCCGATCCGGTTAGCTTGGCATCACCGCTTGGCATGCTGCGCAATATGACAACCTATGTCTCGTTACTGGGCGCGCTGGTGGCAATTGTTTTGGCGCACCAGATGATTACCGAAGATCGCCGTTCTGGTGTATTTTCTTTGATCGCAAGCAGACCAAACTCACGGACAAGCTATACGCTCGGCAAAGTTGGCGCACTTATATTAACGCTATTGGCGCTGCTGTGTGCTGCAGCTGCCACGAATGCGCTCACCATATTGATCCTGCCGGGAGCTGCACCAACTGCAGCCGATTGGCTGGGTTTTGCTGAGTTTTACACCATTTCAGCGTTGTTTCTGCTGTTTTTCGGGCTGGTCGCACTCTCTTGCGCCAGCTTCACCCAGTCAGAAACACTGGGCCTTCTAATTCCCGTAACACTTTGGCTGGCATTGACCTTTGTGCTGCCGCAAGTGGCTTCCAACATTAATCCTATGGCGGCTCTCAACCCAGTTAAAGCCATGGTGCCGCCGCCTGAAGGCTGGTTCTTTTCGATTGCCGGGCCTTTAATTGCACCCTTCTCCATCACTTCCACCTATCGTGATTTATCAGCGACCATTCTTGGTTTTGCGCCCGCTGATTCAGCGTCGCTTGGCCTAACCGGCGGTATTGTCTCACTGGTCATTGCCAACCTTTTCGCCGGATTGGCCGCCACGTTTGGCTTGGCACGCCTTGATGCAACACGGAGTGATCTTGATGAGTGATACTGCTTTACAGTTTGCCGCCATTGCAGGCAAAGAACTAAGCGATGCGTCACGCACTAAAATCTTGACCATCATCACTCTGTTTTTAATGGTCGCGGGTCTCATCGCACTTGTGGTTGGGGCAATCGCACTGAGCGCAGAAGTGGCAAATTACACGGCGGCCCGTGATCTATTATTATCGCTCGGAAAGCCGCTCGACGCACTCGCAGCGCCGTCGTTTCTACCGCTCAAACAACTTCGCGGATTTATCGAATATGTGGAAATTATCGGCGCTATTCTTGGCATTGTGCTGGGCCACCGTGCCGCTGCGGCAGAACGCGGACGTAATACAATTGCGCTGCTTTTGTCGCGCCCCGTTCCGCAATGGGTGCTGATTGGCGGCAAATGTTTTGGCAACTTGACAGCACTTGCAGGCGTGTTGGCACTGGTCTTTGCCATAGGTGCTGTCGGTATTGCGCTGATCGGCCATATCACTTTGACGGCCATGGATTTTGCCCGCATTGCAGTCACTTTTATAGCTGCATTCATTTATGTCGGTCTGTTTTTTCTGCTTGGCTTTATATTGGCGCTGCATATGAAGCGGTCATCTCACGCCATTCTTGCCGCTTTCACGATCTGGTTGGCTTTGGTGCTTATTGCCCCTCAGATTGGCGACACACTCGACCCTGATAATCAGGTTGGGTCAGGTGTATTCCGCACGCTTGGAATCGCGGAGCCACAGGCGCAAGAGATTATGAAATCGTTTGCCACATATGAAACTGTGCGCGATGGCATCGAACAAATGTCGCCAGCAAAGCATTTTGAACGCTGGAGCTTTGCCGCACTCGGCATAAAAGAGACCTATGCAGGCAAAACCCTGAACTTCGTTTTTCACGACCGCTACAACGATCTGTTGTGGCTTATCGGGCCGTTTTTAGCATTGCTGGCAGCGGTTTTTCTGGTTCCGCTTAACATCACAAAACTAAACCAAAACTGAGAAAGGAATAATCATGTCCATTTCAACAATGAAACATTTTCTGGCTTTCACCACGATTCTTTTCGGGCTTGGCACAGCGCCAGCTTTTGCGGCCAACGCCGATACCGACAAAGATGGAATTCCCGATATTGCCGAAGCGCTGCTCAGCACTGACCCTTTGATTGCCGATACGGATGGCGACGGCATGAACGACAAAGACGATCCCAAACCATTGGAGATTGC
Organism: Limoniibacter sp.; assembly: GCA_031374255.1. Classification (GTDB taxonomy): domain Bacteria; phylum Pseudomonadota; class Alphaproteobacteria; order Rhizobiales; family Rhizobiaceae; genus JALOTE01. Next base: position 4,659 of record JANMFT010000078.1, read on the forward strand.
CAACCCGATAAAGGATGGCGGCTCACCCGCCACTCTTGAAATCATATCAGCCAAAGTCGAAGATAATTTTGACCCGGTGACCAAAAAAGATGTTTCTGACCATCTGGAATTTGACATTAAAAATACCGGCGCTGTTGATCAAACCGGTCTTTCTATGTTCCTCAGCATAGTGGATGCTGATGGCGCAAAAGAAAACATGTTCCGTGATTTGTCAGGTGTGGTCCTTAAAGCGGGTTCCACATCCACACTGCATTTTGACATTGAAGGCACAGCGGATTTCACAGCTGCCACAGACCGTTTCCGTGCCAACGTAAACTCAATTCTTTACACGTTGCCAAGCGCCAAAACAGTTGAATTGACCATGGCCGCAACAGGTGAAATGCCGGTGAAAATATCACTGAAAAAAGATGAAGGCGGCGCAGAAAAAGCGGACTGAAATTTGAGAAGGCTATTCCTTCACCATTTCCCTCAACCGGAATTTTTGAATTTTGCCGGTTGAGGTTTTGGGGATTTCGGCAAACACAATCTGGCTTGGGCATTTGAACCGCGCCAGCAGCGCACGGCAATGCTCAATAATATCTGCCTCAGAGGCCGTCTTGCCAGCGCGCAATTCCACGAACGCCACCGGCGTTTCGCCCCACTTCTCGTGCGTTTTGCCAATCACAGCGGCGGCGGCAATGGCCGGATGCTTATAAAGCGCGTCTTCTACTTCAATTGATGAAATGTTTTCGCCGCCCGAAATGATGATGTCTTTGGAGCGGTCTTTGATTTGGATATAACCATCCGGGTGCATCACACCCAAATCGCCGGAATGAAACCAGCCGCCGTCAAAGGCCTCGTCTGTTGCCTTTTGGTTTTTAAGATAGCCCTTCATCACGATGTTACCGCGAAACATCACCTCGCCCATGGTTTCCCCGTCATAGGGAACGGCTTCCATAGTTTCTGGATTGATGACTGACAGCGCCTCAAGTGAAGCATAGCGCACGCCTTGGCGGGCTTTTAGTTTTGCCCGCTGACCGCTGCCTTCCAACGCTGACCACTCGTCTTTCCACTCGTTCACAACGGCAGGGCCATAGGTTTCAGTCAGGCCATACAAATGCACCACTTCAAAACCGGCCCCGGCCATAGCGCCAAGCACGGCCTCCGGCGGAGGGGCGGCGGCAGTGTTAAATGTTACGCGAT
>JANMFT010000079.1:0-4512 GCA_031374255.1 Limoniibacter sp.
ATTTATTTGGGGGAGGCCTATTTGGTGCTCAATGCTAAAGACGCAGTGGCCAGCCTTGCCCGCCGCTTTGATGATTTGGTGCGCTACGCGGTGGTGCACCCGCATGAGATACCCAAATTCTGCAAAGGCTTGGCTGCTGATCATTTATAATTTTCGCGCCGGTCACCGAAATCCCGCACGCGCTTGCGCCACGCGCGATAACTGCCGGATTTGAGATTGGCCCGCATGAGAGCTTTCACGTCATCTGCAGAAACGCCGTGCAACATTTTTATGGCATCAAAACTGGTATGGTCGCTGAGCGCCATTTCGATGATTTCGCTTTTCGTTGCCTCATCAAGGTCTGCGCGTTTCGTCATTGGTCAATCTGCCTCATATCTGCAATTACGATAAACACTTAACTCCATCTGGCTTCTTTTCAAATGTAGAGTGTCACAATGCCTGAAGGCCATACCATTCACCGCGCGGCGCAAGACCAAGGCAAAATGCTCAGCGGTAAAGTGCTGGATGTATCGTCCCCGCAGGGCCGGTTTATGGAAGGCGCGGCTTTGATTGATGGCAAAAAGTGCGTGAGTGTTGAAGCCTATGGTAAGCATCTGATTTACCGGTTTGCAAATGGCCTCGCGCTGCATATTCATCTCGGCCTGTTTGGTGTTTTCAAAACTGCAAAAGCTCCTGCCGCTGAACCGGTTGGCGCGGTTCGCATCCGCATGATCAGCAGCACCCATGTCGTGGACATAAACGGCCCGAACACTTGCGAGATTTTGGAAGCATTTGAACTTGAAGCTTTGATCGCCCGCATTGGGCCTGATGTGTTGCGCAGCGACGCTGACCCCGAACTGGCCTATGCGAAAATCACCAAAAGCCGCGCTTCTATTGGCCAACTTTTAATGGACCAATCGGTGATGGCTGGCATCGGCAACATTTATCGTAGCGAAATATTGTGGCGGCAAAAGCTGCACCCGGAAATGCCGGGTAAACAAGTGCCGCGCGATGCCTTTGACCGCATCTGGGCCGATTCTGTGCATTTGCTGAAGATTGGCGTTAAACACAACGCCATTATTACGCGCGAACATGACGTGCAATCGGGCAAGAAATCCAAATATGGCGAGCGGTTCAACATATTTAACAAAAGCCATTGCCCGGATTGTGCCGCCGAAATACGTGTTTTTGAAATCGCGACACGGCGCGCTTTCTGCTGCGAGACCTGCCAACCGATTGCCGTTTGAACAAATCCGCTTTTCTTGACAAGCAAACTCCACTATTAGTGTGCGGGCAAAGAGGTGATTTATGCGGCTGACACGACAAACCAACTACGCAGTACGCATTTTGATGTTTTGCGCATCAAACGAAGGCCTTTGCCGCGTGGCTCAGATCGCTGACTTCTATGCAATCTCAGAGCCGTTTTTGTTCAAGATTTTGCAAGCGCTCACCAAAACCAAACTTATCGAAACTGTGCGTGGCCGCTCCGGCGGTATTCGTTTGGCACGGCCCGCTGAGCAGATGTTCTTGGGCGAGGTCGTCCGCCAAATCGAGGATAATTTTGATTTAGTTGAATGCTTTGAAGCCGGTGAAACCACATGCCCATTGATAGCTTCGTGCGGAATGTCGGAAGCACTTAAAGAAGCACTCGATGCGTTTTTTGTGGTGCTCAACAAGTTCACAATTGCCGATCTCACGGATAAGCAGCGCAACATCGGTATCCTGTCGCGGCTGGAACTGATGAAGCTTGAACCGCTTACCCAGCATTGAACACTTCACGTCACACGCAAAGCCATTCTGACTTTTAGCGTAACATTGAAATGATTTGACGGGTTAAAGGCCAGCCGCGCCATGCTGCGCCTTTTGCCTTGAAGTCCCAAGACGTATTTTGTGACACTGTACGCCCTTTGGGATAAAGCACGTGTCTTCACTCAACGCCGCCGCCAAACTCGATGCTTCGCTCGACCAATCCTGGCCTCCGGGGGGCTTTGATCCGCTGCTCACTGAATTAGCTGACCGGCATATCTTACATGATGGAGCTCTCAACTTTTCGACCGCGTTAAATGACCCGGCGCTTGGCCGCATCGCCATGGTTTCATCGTTCGGCGCCGATTCTGCCGTAATGCTGCACCAGATCGCAACCCATAATCCTGATCTTGATGTGCTGTTTATTGACACTGGCAAACACTTTGCCGAAACACTCAAATATGTTGATACGCTGGAAGCTGAGTTAGGTTTGCGTTCAATAAGGCATATCAAGCCCGATCCGAAACTGCTTGTAGCCGAAGACCCCGAACATGGCTTGTGGCAGAAAAACCCTGATCTGTGCTGTATGCTCCGCAAAACATTTCCGCTGCAAGACGCACTGTCAAATTATGACAGCTGGATCACGGGCCGCAAACGTTTCCAAGGCGCAACGCGGTCAGCTTTGCCGTTTTTTGAGCGCGATGGCGACCATGTGAAACTCAACCCGCTCGCCAAATGGTCTGCGGACGATATTGTAACCTACGCCAAAAAACATGATTTGCCGCGTCACCCGCTGGTGGAGCAAGGCTATCTTTCCATTGGCTGCGCGCCTTGCACCCGTGCGGTAAAACCGGGCGAAGACCCGCGCGCGGGCCGTTGGTCGGGGCTAAACAAAGTCGAATGCGGCATTCATCTGGGGCCGGACGCAACTTTTGCCCGCAACGCACTCGCAGTTCACGGCGACGGTATTTAAGTCCGGTGTCTCAATAGGCCTTGAAACAAAACGCGCCGTCACGCCATGTCTGCTCCGGCCTGTCAGAGTTGGCAAACCGGATGGCGTAGCGGGCGTTGCCCCTTAAGCTGGTATTCGGATCTGGCGCAGATAAACAAAGCACGTCTGTCTGGTCGTTTTTTGAGAAGGGTGCTTTATACGTCACCTTTGCGCCTGCGCTGATCTGTTGAAGATCGCCCAACGAAACCACTTGCCCGCCTTGATGTAGTTCCAACTGTCTTGGTCTGGCCAGCCGCGCCCAGCCATCATTGGCTATGGTCACTTCAATCGTGCCATTTGCGATTTTGGCGTCCAACAATCGCAATCTGTAGCCCATTTTGGCGGCAATCTCAGGCATACAGCCGTCTTTTTCCCAGCGCTCGTGGAAGGCGCGATAGTATTCGCGATTGATGCCTGACACGTGAAATTCCGCGCCTTCTTGCATGATCGACGCGCAATCATTGCGGATGGCGTTTTTATCTGCGTCGCAGGTTTCAATACTGTGAAACTGCTTTTCAGTGAGCGAAGCCATTATTTCACGCTCTGATTTGCGTTGGTTTTCATTTTCAGAATAGGTGCCAACATCGGTTGGCGACGATAAAAAGCAATCATTGTGAAAACCAAAACGGCCACGCTCTCCTTTTTCCTGCCAGCCGACTAAATCTGCCGGATAGCGCCATTGCAGCGGAACTTCGGTTGGCACCGCAGTGAGCAAAGCATCGCGGATAATGCCTTTGTTTTCGTCTGTATCCAGCTGGTTTGACGATGTATGGCCTTCGCCCCAAGCGCCAATAAAACCAGCTTGAACCGCCGCAATCACATCGGAATTCTTCTCAAACAATGGCGTAAGCTGCTCAAGATGCTTCAAAACAATTTTGAGCGGCGCATCCTTGGCACCTTCGTATTCGCTGGAGCTGGAAGGATAATTATATGAAAACCGCAAGATGATTTTGATGCCAGCTTTACGCGTCGCGGCAAACCGCGTTTCCAATTGCGCCAGAAATTCTCTTGGCAACTCAATAGCGCGGTATTTATCAAGCCGCACAACGCCATAGCCTAGCGTTAAACCTTCATCATAAAGCGCCGCCAAATCTTGGTCTGTCGCGGTTGCAAAATCATCAGCAACAAACCGCCAAAATCCACGTTCGGGCGATATAATTGCAGCGGTTGTGGGTGCAAAATTTATTGTAACGGGTTCTTTAGCAAAGCTCAGAGAAGGCACGAAAAAGGTGGTCAGCAAAACGATCAGATGCCAGAATTTACGCATGGTCTATGATCCAATCTTTCACGCGCTGTGCATTTGCACCAAGAACGCGGCCTTTGGGCCACACCACATAAAACGCCTCGCCAGTGCGCATCACATGGTCTGTCACTGCCACGATACGCCCTGAAGCGATATAATTTTTGACAAGGTGCAGCCAGCCCAGCGCAATGCCTTCGCCATCAAGTGCAGCCTGTACAACCGGCACATATTCATTGGAGCGAAGGCCGCGTGTATTGGCGGGCAGCGTAACGCCTGCACTTTGCAACCATTCTGCCCAGCTGGCGGCTTTGCGATATGGCTCATCCAAATGCGCCAGATTATGCTTCACCAAATCGCTTGGATTTTGAGGCGTGCCATTCCGGTTCAAATAATCCGGCGCAGCAACGGCAACAATTTCTTCGTCAGCGAATTTTGCGCACTCATAACGCGACCAATCTTCCGGACGCCCGCCGCGAATACCGAGCGGAATGTTCTCCGCAGCAATGTTCAAATCGCGGTCGGCGGTATGCAGCCGGATATTGAAATCCGGCTG
>JANMFT010000080.1:0-1750 GCA_031374255.1 Limoniibacter sp.
ACGCTTTTGCGTAAGGGAGCGTTGCGGGCCTGAAAGCTCATCATGGCGCGGGCGTCGCTGATGCCGGCACCGGCGAGGGTGCGGACGGGGCCGGCGGACAATGCGTTGACGCGGATGTTTTGCGGGCCGAAATCGGCGGCAAGATAGCGGACGGAGGCTTCAAGCGCCGCCTTGGCAACGCCCATGACGTTATAATTTGGCATCACGCGGGTCGAGCCGCCATAGGTGAGCGTCAACATCGTGCCGCCATCATGCATCAGCGCCGCCGCACGTTTGGCAATTTCGGTAAATGAGAAGCACGAGATCACCATGGTACGGGTAAAGTTGTCGCGCGTGGTGTTGGCGTAAAGGCCTTTAAGTTCGCTTTTGTCGGAAAAGCCGATGGCATGCACCACAAAATCCAGCTTGCCCCAAGCGGTTTTGATGGTGTCAAACGCGGCGTCAATCGAGGCAATGTCTTCCACATCACAATCGACCATTAAAGATGCGCCAACACTGTCGGCCAGAGGTTTTACGCGCTTGCCAAAGGCTTCGCCCTGATAGGTGAAGGCGAGTTCGGCGCCTTGGCTAGCCAGCATTTTTGCAATGCCCCACGCAATCGAATGGTCATTGGCCACACCCATGATAAGCCCGCGCTTACCATTCATTACGCCCGGTACAGTGACCATACTCAACCCTCAAATTTTGCAAACGCAAGCGTTGCATTGGTGCCGCCAAAGCCGAATGAGTTTGACATGGCCACATTGATATTTTGATTTTCCATGCGTTTGCGCACCACCGGCATGCCCTCAAATTCAGGGTCAAGTTCGGTAATATGCGCGCTTTCGCCGATGAAATTATTCTGCATCATCAAAAGCGAATAGATCGCCTCTTGCGCACCTGCCGCACCGAGCGAATGGCCGGTCAAGGATTTCGTTGATTGGATGTGCGGCATTTCTGAACCGAACACTTCGCGGATTGCGCCCATTTCTTTCGAATCGCCCACCGGCGTCGATGTGCCGTGGGTGTTGATATAATCCACCTTGCGGCCACCAATCGTCGCCATGGCTTGGCGCATACAGCGGATTGCGCCTTCGCCGGATGGGGCAACCATATCATAGCCGTCAGATGTTGCGCCGTAGCCGACGATTTCAGCGTAAATTTTTGCGCCGCGCGCCAGTGCTACGTCCAAAGCTTCCAGTACCAAAACCGCCGCGCCGCCTGCAATCACAAAGCCATCGCGGGTTACATCATAAGCGCGGGAGGCTGTGGCAGGCGTGTCGTTGTTTTTCGATGACATTGCCCCCATCGCATCAAACAGGTTTGACATCGACCAATCGAGGTCCTCATGGCCGCCCGCAAACACGCGGTCTTGCTTGCCCCATTGGATCATCTCCATCGCATTGCCGATGCAATGCGCCGAGGTCGAACAGGCAGACGAAATCGAATAATTGACACCGTGGATTTTAAACCAGGTCGCAAGTGTTGCAGAAGCCGTCGAGCTCATCGCTTTTGGCACTGCAAAAGGCCCGATGCGTTTGGGTGATTTATTGGTGCGCGTAATATCTGCCGCTTCAATCAGGGTTCGCGTCGATGGCCCGCCGGAACCCATGATGATGCCCGTGCGCTCATTCGTGATGTCAGCCTCGCCAAGGCCTGCGTCAGCAATTGCCTGATCCATGGCGACATGGTTCCACGCGCCGCCGCGTGCAAGAAAGCGCATCGCCCGCCGGTCAATCAAATCTGTCGGATCAAGCGTTGGCATGCCCCA
>JANMFT010000056.1:0-20860 GCA_031374255.1 Limoniibacter sp.
GCGCTCGGCGATTTCCTCAATCTCCATACCGCCCGAACCCGACGCAACTATCATCACGCGCTCTTCTTTGCGGTCGAGCACGAAAGCGATATAAATCTCGCGGTCGATATCGACGGCTTCTTCAATATAAAGGCGCGATACAAGTTTGCCGCGTGGACCGGTTTGGTGCGTTACCAGTTTGCGCCCCAGCATAAAATCAGCCGCCGCTGTGATTTCAGTATCATCACTGCAAACGCGTATACCACCGGCCTTGCCGCGGGCGCCAGAATGGATTTGTGCTTTCACAACCCATTTGCTGCCGCCAATTTCACTGGCTCTGTAGGTGGCTTGCTCCGGGCTATAGGCCAGCCCTCCGCGCGGAATTTCAATTGCATAATGCGCCAGTAATTCTTTGGCTTGATACTCGTGGATATCCATAATTCAATCCTTCTCAAGCCTGCGGAGTTGCAGCTGTGATTGCATCATGAGTGGCCAGCACATTAAGGGCCATACGCTCGGATGCGGCATCGATCATTTTGCCATCAAGAGATGCGGCGCCCTTACCTTCAGCAGCGGCCACTTTCAGGGCATCAATAATGCGGTGCGCTTTTGTCACTTCATTTTCGGGCGGAGAAAATACATCATTGGCCAGCGTAATCTGAGACGGGTGAATGGCCCATTTGCCTTCAATGCCAAGTGCCGCCGCGCGCCGCGCACCAGCTCTGTAGCCTTCGGGATCAGAAAAATCTCCGAATGGTCCGTCAATTGCACGAAGCCCATAAGCGCGGCAGGCAACCGTCATGCGTGATAGTGCAAAATGCCATTGGTCGCCGGGATAATCCGGGTTGAGGCCGCCAATATTCACTGTGCGCGCTTTAGTGCTGGCGGCATAATCGGCAACGCCAAAATGCAGCGCTTCAAGCCGTCCCGGAAATGCCGCGATGGCCTCAACATTGGCCATGCCCAGCGCGGTTTCAATCAAGGCTTCCAGTCCGACACGGGTTTTATAACCCTTGGCCATTTCAATCTGGTTGATCATAGCTTCGACCATATAAAGGTCGGCTGGCACCCCAACTTTAGGCACCAAAATAGTATCGAGCCGGTCACCGGCCTGCTCCATAATGTCAACCACGTCGCGGTACATATAATGCGTGTCGAGCCCGTTGATACGCACTGACACGGTTTTACCCTTTCCGCGCCAATCAATATCGTTAAGCGCTTCAATTATGTTCTTCCGGGCCCGCTCTTTATCGGGCGGCGCTACGGCGTCTTCAATATCGAGAAATACATAATCGGCGGCAGAAGCAGCAGCCTTTTCAATCATCTCAATATTTGAGCCGGGCACGGCCAACTCGGAGCGTTGCAGGCGCAAGCGCCGCAAATGATTGATGGTATGGCTCATAAAATTCCCCCGGATATTAGAAACTAGTTTTGGATTTCGTGTTTCAGTGCGATACGTCGCTGAAGTAGGATACAGCAGCACCAACGCCTGATCCGGGTTTAATTTTCACACCGCAATCGAGCATTGTCATTTCAGCCGCGGCTAAAGCACCGCACACCATCACCTCATTGAGCGACCCAAGATGGCCGATACGGAACAGCTTTCCGGCCACTTTGCTAAGGCCGCTGCCAAACGAGGTGTGATATTTATCTGCCGCATGCTTCACCACTTTTGCACCATCAATGCCCTCAGGCAGCAAAATCGCCGATACAGTGTCAGAGTGCCATTTTGGTTCTTTGGCGCACAGCTTCAAATCCCATGCAGCAACTGCTGCCCTAACGCCTTCTGCCAGCCGGTGATGCCGGATGAAAATATTCTCCAAACCCTCTTCGGCAATTAAATCCAAAGATGCGCGAAGACCCCGCAGCAATTGCGTGGCTGGAGTGTAAGGAAAATATCCCAGATCATTGGTCTTGATCATATCGTCAAAAGAAAAATAGCACCGCATATGGCGCGCAGTTTTAGAGGCCTCCAACGCTTTTGCGCTCACCGATAGAAAGGCCAATCCGGCGGGCAGCATGAAGCCTTTTTGTGAACCGCTAACAGCGCAATCTACACCCCATTCATCTTGGCGAAAATCAATAGATCCAATCGAGGATACGCCGTCAACGAACAGCAGCGCCGGATGTTTGGCTGCATCCAACGCGGCCCTTACACCGGCCACATCACTGGTAACACCGGTTGCAGTTTCGTTTTGCGTCACGAACACCGCTTTGATGCGGTGAGCGGTATCGGCTTTCAGCCGTTCCGCATAAATTTCTAGCGGCACACCGGTGCCCCATTCCTGATCTGCAACATCAACGTCAAAACCCAAACGCTCGGCCATATCTATCCAGAGATGCGAGAATTGCCCGAAGCGTGACATCAAAACATGATCGCCCGGCGACAGCACATTGGTCATCGCAGATTCCCAAGCACCTGTGCCGGAAGACGGAAATATAAAAACCCTGCCGCTTTCATTCTTAAAGACCTTTTTAAGGTGTTCAAACAAAGGCAGCGTCAAAAGCGGGAAGGTCGAAGCGCGCATATCTTCCATCGGCAAATTCATCGCCTGACGGACTTTTTCAGGGATGTTGGTCGGCCCTGGAATATAGAGATGATTAAAGCCTGCCACGATTTCCCCCCGGATGCTGGTCATATATTTTAGCCACGATGCAACTTCCTCTCGCGCGGAGGGGCAGGGCACAACAACACCCTTTCGGCTAGATAATTTTTGCTTAGTTAAGTCGATCGGGTAGTGGCATCCTACCCGTTGTTACGGCGCTCGCCGACAAACAATGACACAGCCATAGCCCGGTTTTTGACATCAAGCTTATCGTAGAGATTTTTGAGATGATATTTGACTGTGTTTTCAGAAATGCCTGTGCGGCTCGCGATCTGTATGTTGGTCCAACCTTGACCAAGCATCGCAAGCAACTCTTTTTCTCGCGAGGTGAGCGTTGAAAACGGCGTTACAGCAATCTTCCCGATCTCAGCATAAGGAATGCAAATGCGGCCTTGTCCCACCGCCTGCAACGTAATGAACAAAACTGAAGGGTCCTCGAATTGATAGCAAAGGCCGTGCACACCCATATTGATAGTGTCGGCAATCAAAACCGAATTGGCGTGATCGGCAAACAAAATGATTTTAGGCGGCACTGCCATTTTACGGATGTTGGCAATAATGTCGGGCGCTGTGGCATCAGATAGCGACCATGCAAGCAGAATAAAATCCACAGTGTCATTTGCAACCATGGCATAGAGGCCCGACGCGCTTGTTACGACACCGGCAATGTCATAATTGCCTTCTTCTTCAAACAAACCCCGCAAGGCTGCTACAATAAGCGGGTTGCGCTCGGCAATAAGTACACGCCCGGCTGGTCTGATGGCTGTTTCACCCATTATTCAGAAACATGTCGCAAAGCTCTGACCTACATCTTGCATACACGTGATTTGAACAACCACGTTCAAAATTGTTGCAACTCATTTCAGTAATATTGATGAAATGTGCGGTCAGCTAGCCTCGAATTGCGACATCGGCATTTTGAATTGGCTATGAGACGGCCTTTCAAACACATCAGTCATCTTCAGTCTGTATATGGTTCTGCAGACAATCAGGCAAACTTTTTGGAAAAAATGCCAGGGTTGAGTTCCGTGTTTTGTGCAACTAAAACGCCGGAATGGATCAGGTTAAAAACCTTTATTTAGGGCAGGCCAAGGTTTTCGCCGTTGCGCCTATGATGGATTGGACTGAAAGGCACTGCCGGTTTTTCCACCGCCATATGTCGCGGCATGCGCTGCTTTATACTGAAATGGTTGTGGCAGACGCGATTATCCATGGTGACAGGGAGCGTTTGCTTGGTTTTAGTGAAGTCGAGCATCCGGTTGCGTTTCAGGTGGGTGGCAGCGAACCCTCGAAGCTGGCAGAGGTGGCTAAAATCGTCGAAGATTTTGGCTATGATGAAATCAATTTAAATTGCGGCTGCCCGTCTGACCGCGTGCAGTCCGGCGCGTTCGGGGCGTGCTTGATGCAGGAGCCGGAACTGGTGGCGGACTGCGTGGCAGCGATGAAAGCGGCGGTCTCTATACCCGTCACAGTAAAATGCCGGATTGGGGTGGACGACCAAGAGCCGCGCGAGGCTTTGTTTGCGATGGTGTCAGCCATTGAAAAAGCGGGTGTGGATGCCGTTTGGGTGCACGCCCGTAAAGCGTGGCTGCAAGGCCTAAGCCCCAAAGAAAACCGCGATGTGCCACCGCTGGATTATCCGCTGGTTTATGAATTGAAACGCCAATTTCCTGATCTGTTCATCGGTATCAATGGCGGCATTGTTGACTTGAATCAGAGCGTTGAACATTTGAAACATGTGGATGGCGTCATGCTGGGACGCACTGCCTATCAAGAACCATCTATGCTGTTGGATGTTGACCACCAGATTTACGGCACTACGCAACAACCCGTTCTATTGGACGAAGTGATTGCGACGATGGCAAGTTACATTGATGCGCACGTTGCGCGTGGTGGCAAGGCTAATCAAGTGACCCGCCATATGATAGGCCTGTTCAACGGCAGGCCCGGTGCGCGGCGTTGGCGGCAAATGCTGACTGTTGATGCTTTGAAGCCCGGAGCAAATGGTGCGCTGTTGCGGGATGCTTATGACACGGTCTTGAACGCAACGCCTGCTGCCGAGGCAGCATAAAATCGAGCCAATTTTGTGAGTTAATCTTGCGTTTGCTTTAGCCAGTTAATGTTGAGGCAAGTGGTTTTGGCAGCTTAGGCTGGCAAATACACGTTGACTAAAAGCGCGGCCTCAAAATCGCGGGAGTTTTTTGAGGGGCGGGGATGAGGCGGTTTCTGACAATTATGGTAGTGATAATGACAGCTGCCGGGCTTGTGGCTTGTGGTACGCAATACCTTTGGCATCAAAAACTCACGGTCGCGGTTGAAACGCCAGAAGGCATCAAAACCGGTTCAGCAGTTGTAAACGAAAAGGTGACTTACGGCCGCCAGCCATTGAGCGGTAATGGAGTTGCCTACGGGCTTGTTGGCGAAGCCGCAGTTGTTGAACTTCCGGGCGGGCGTTATTTGTTTGCATTGCATAGCGATTTAAAAACTCTGGCGCTTGCGGCAACACTTTGGCGTAATGAGAATCGAGAAGACGCCAACGTTGTTTATTCGCGTATTGAAAATGCCCGTGACAGCCGTGTTGTTCCACCGAAACTCTATCCAATACTTGTTACTTTCACCGACCTCTCCGACCCGAAATCTGTAAAACTGGTTGATCCGGCTAACTTGGCCGCCACGTTTGGCCAAGGCTACCTGCTGAAATCCATCACGCTGGAAATCACAGATGAAGACGTGACCAAGGGGCGCATTGAGAAATTGCTGCCGTGGCTGGGTCAATATCCAGAACCGCCTTTGTGTAAACCCACATCAGAAACGGACTATTCCTTTTGCGCTGCCTCGGTGCATCATGGCGACTTCATTAGGAGATAGAAATGACAATTTCTAACGGTTTGCTAACTTCATTGCTGGCTATGGATTCGTATAACAGAGGTGAGAACCCTGGCATTGCTGGGTTAGGTGGCGCTGGCTCTCAAATTGGAACTGCCACTCTGTTAAACAGGCCGGTACCGGATGGTTCTTCTGAGGCTGGCTTTTCTGCTTCTGCATACAGCACATCCTTTGGGACGGTCATTTCCTACCGTGGCACGGATAATCCCGGCTTTTTTGCAAGCGCAAACGGCCCCAGCGATATTGTGAACGGCTGGATTGCGGGGGTTGGTGTGCCAACAAGCCAAGTTTCGCTGGCGATCGAGTTTTATAAGACGGTTACGGGTACGACTAATATCTTTGGCGGGGCAGCCGCAAATACAATTCTAACAGGTCACTCGCTAGGCGGCGGTCTCGCAGGTATGGTTGCAGCGCTGACTGGAACACAAGCTCAAATTTATGATCACATGCCGTTTGGGTTGGCGGCTTAGCCGAATACAAAAATTAGTTTTAACGCGCGGCCTCAAAATCGCGAGACTTTTTTGAGGGGCGGGGATGAGGCGGTTTCTGACGATTATGGTAATGATAATGACAGCCGTTGGCATTGTAGCCTGCGGTAAAAATTATACGTGGCACCAAAAGCTTACGGTAACAGTTGGGACACCGGATGGCCTCAAAACCGGCACGGCAGTTTCTCGAGTCACAGCAAATGTCGGACAACAATATGTGCCGGGCGATAACCGCTATTTATCGCTAGGTTTTGGCGGCGAGGCCACAATTGTGGATCTTGGTAACGGCAAGTATTTGTTTGCGCTGTTATCGAATGCCACTAGCCTTGAAAACACGCAGTCGCTCGCCAATTATACATTTCCCGAACTGCAATCCACAGATCCATATGTACCTGCAATTGATGCAGCAACAAAAACTTACTCAAGTTACGTACCGCCGCTTGGCCCCAAACCAGTGCCAGCTAAGAATTATCCAACGCTCATTACGTTCATTAACCTGAACGACCCGAAAAGTGTGAAATTGCTTGATCCCGCAGATTTGGCGGCGACATTCGGCGAAGGCTACAACCTGAAATCCATAACACTCGAAATCACGGATGAAGATGTAACAACTGGTCAAATAGAGCAGTTGTTGAAATGGCTAAGTCAAAAAAATCTTAGTTTCATTGACTGGACAAAGTATCCTGCTGACCACCCACTTCGAAATATAAATAAACGATCATTTAAAACAAAGGGTTAACCGAAATGCCCATTTCGAACCAGCTCATGAAATCTATAATTTCAATAGATTCCTATAATCGAAGTTATGCTCAGGGCATCGAGGCGCTGGAGCATGAATTGGCCGTGGCTGTATAATGCTCTCCGCCATACCCACCGCCGAACTCGCTCTCTTTGCCGCCGCGTTGATCGGGGCAGGGGTCGTTGCTGGGCTTTTGGCCGGTCTGTTTGGCATTGGCGGAGGGGCGGTTTTGGTGCCGGTGTTTTACCAGACTTACGGCCTTCTAGGCATCGACGATGCGGTGCGGATGCATGTCTCTGTCGGCACATCGCTCGCGATTATTATCCCGACGTCGATGCGCTCATTTTGGGCGCATTACCAGAAGGGTGCGGTGGATATGGCGTTGCTGAAAGCCTTTATCGTGCCGGTGCTGGTTGGCGTTCTGATCGCCAGTGGTATCGCCGCCTCTATTTCCAGCGCTGGTTTGCGCATTGTGTTTGCGGTCATCGCTTTTGTGGTTGCATTTAAAATGCTGTTTGGCCGCGACAGCTGGATTTTGGGCGATGATTTACCGGGCCGCATCGGCACGTCGATTGCCGGGGTTTTTATAGGTTTGGTTTCTGCCCTAATGGGCATAGGCGGCGGTGTTTTGAACAATTCGTTCATGACATTGTACAGCCGCAAGATACATCAGGCGGTCGCGACATCGGCAGGCGTAGGCGTGCTGATTTCGGTGCCGGGGATTTTCGGTTATATTTGGGCTGGTTGGGGCGCGGGCGGCCTGCCGCCGTTTTCGACGGGTTACATCAATTGGCTTACGGTGGCTTTGATTATTCCAGTGACGCTGCTCACAGCACCTTATGGTGCCAAACTTGCACATGAATGGCCTAAACGCAGGCTGGAAGTGGGATTTGGTTTGTTTTTGATTTTCGTGGGTGGCCGGTTTTTATGGACGCTGCTTTAGCGGTTTGGAATTAGTGATTGATCAAGCTCTGCACAAACGGGCTTACCTGATATAAAAAGCCCAAGCCTGCAAAAATCGCCAACCATAGTGCCACGTCGCGCAGCGCGCTCGTTGCTGTGCCATTGTACCACGCGCCACCTGCGATGAGGGAAGCCAAAAGCAATCCAATCATAACGAGGCTGGCAAATTGTCCGCTTTGCATGCCCGCGACTTGGCCGCTGTCATGGTTCCAAATGAGCAGCGCCAGCGTGAACGCCAGTGCGCCCATCACCATGATTAAAACGCGGTTCATGATGTTGCCTCTGATTTTGCCAAACGTGCGGCTTCCATTTCCTGACGGCGGGTGACGCGGCGCGGGCGGCGGGTGATGGTTTCAAGACGCGTAGGCACCTCAACCATTATCGCGCGGCGTTCAACATCGCTCATGTTGATCCAGCCCATGATTTCATTGCCCGTGCGCCCGCATCCGAAGCAAAGCCCGGTTTGATCATCAATCTGGCAAATGAGGACGCAAGGAGATTCCATGAGCGTCAAATGGAGATTTGATCAGGCGCTGGCAAGTGCCAAAAACACCGCAAGCTCAGCGATTTTTTGTGTAAACCCCAAAGTATCACCCGTGTGGCCGCCGATTTTGGCGCGGGAGATGATCATGGCGATGAGCGAGCCAAAAAATGCAAAAGCAATAACCGTGACCAAGGTGCCAACGCCGAACAGCCAAAACACCAGTGGCACTGCGATAATTGCGGCATACATAGCAGCCAAAACCACGGCATTCCATTCGGGTTTGCCCTGTGAGGCTGCCAAGCCATCAGGGCGGGCAGGGGGCAGTACATGCCAATGCCAAACAACGCCTGCACGGCTGGCAGATGCGGCCACAAATATGGCGGTCATTGCCGCGTAAGTCCCATTGGCTTCTGCAATTTGCGTGAGGCAGGCCCAGCAAAGCGCAAACACAAACACCAAGGACAACGCGCCGAATGTGCCGATGCGGCTGTCTTTCATTATTTCGAGGCGGCGGGTCACATCGCGCGCACCGAAGAAGGCGTCGGCGCAATCGGCAAGACCATCTTCGTGTAACGCGCCGGTCAGCGCGGTTAATATCACCAATGCCAAAGCAGCACTGATGGCAGGTGGCCAGATCAAGCTGGCAACCAAGAATACAATTCCTGCGGGCAGGCCGATAACCAAACCGACAACCGGAAACACATCTGCTGATTCTGCGAGTTTAGCATCAGGGTTTGCGGCAAATATTTTGCCGGGCAACGGGATGCGGCTCAAAAAGCCCAAGGCCAATATCAATCTCGTGGTGAAAGGTCGCATAGCATCATCGATTGTTATGGCTGCACTTGATCAGCCGGTGTCGCGCATTCATAAGCGCGGCAACTGATAAAACGCAATTGATGCGCAACGAAATTCGGGAATCAAAATTTATGTCTGCACCCGCAATGACTGGCCTGCCGTTTGATGACTTCAGGTTGATGCTTGAAACGTTGCCGGGGCCAAACTTGGAAGCGGTGGAAACCGTTCGGGCGCGGGACAAGTTTCTGACAAAGCCCCCCGGCTCGCTTGGCCGTATGGAAGAGATTGTCGAATGGTTGGCCGCGTGGACAGGCAAGCACAAGCCCGTAATTACGCGCCCGATGGTGGCGGTGTTTGCTGGCAATCACGGCGTCACCAAGCAAGGCATTTCGCCATACCCTGCCGAAGTGACAGTGCAAATGGTGGCAAACTTTGCGGCGGGCGGCGCGGCCATCAACCAAATTTGCATTGCGCATGATTTGGGTTTGAAGGTGTTTGATCTAGCGCTTGAGCACCCGACCGGTGACTTCACCGAAGAGGCTGCCCTCGATGAACGTGCTTGCGCCGCAACCATGGCATTTGGCATGGAGTCCATCGCGGGCGGCACTGATTTATTGTGTATCGGTGAAATGGGCATTGGCAACACGACGTCAGCCGCAGCTATTTACACCGCGCTTTATGGCGGCCCTGCCAGCAATTGGGCCGGTGCTGGAACCGGCGCAGACAGCGCAGGCATTTCACGCAAAGCAGAAGTGATTGAGCGCGGGATAGCGCTGCATGCGGCTCACTTGGGCGATCCGCTTGAAATTCTGCGCCGGTTTGGCGGACGTGAAATTGCGGCAATGGCCGGTGCAATTTTAGCGGCACGTATGGAGCGCATTCCGGTGATTGTGGATGGCTTTGTGGCATCATCGGCTGCGGCGATTCTTCATGCTGCAAACCATGATGCTATTGCGCACTGTTTGTTTGGTCATGTTTCAGCGGAACAAGCACACCGCGCCGCACTCGCTAAAATGGGTGTGAAGCCTCTACTGGATTTGGGAATGCGGCTTGGCGAAGGTACCGGCGCGGCTTTGGCAGCCGGTATTGTGCGCGCGGCAGCACTTTGCCATTCCGGCATGGCGACATTCGGCGAAGCAGGCGTTACAGATAAGGCCTGACTTTAAGCGGCCTTGGTCGTGGTTGCAGTCAAAACGCGCTCAACCGGGAACATAACTGTGGCCTCTGTGCCTTCACGCAGCTTGGATTTCAATTTGAAGCTGCCGCCGTGCAATTCCATGATGGCCTGCACAATGGGCAAACCCAGCCCGGCGCCTTGTTCGGCGTTTTTAATGGCGATAGAGCCCTGACGGAATGCGGTTAGCACCAGTTCAAGTTCTTCTTCTGGAATTCCAGGGCCATTGTCGATAATGGAGACGTATTGCCCGCCACCGGAAGTCCAACCTATTTTTACGCGAATTTGCCCGCCGGATGGTGTGAATTTTACCGCATTTGACAACAAGTTGAAAATCACTTGGCGAATTGTGGTTTCATCAGCCAGGATGGGCAATAGGTTTTGGTCATATTCAGGCACAATTTTAATGTGTTTGCCGCGAATTTTAAGATCCATCATCCGGCAGCATTCCTCAACCACAATATTAAGACGCAGTTGAGTTTCGTTCAGTTCAAACCTTCCGGCTTCGATGCGCGATAGATCTAAAATTTCATTGATCAGCGTTAACAAATGAGCGCCTGATTGGCGGATATCTTCGGAATATTCCTTGTAGGTTTGGTTGTTCATCGGGCCCAGCACTTCGCGCGCCATCACCTCTGAGAAGCCGAGTATCGCATTGAGCGGCGTTCGCAGCTCGTGGCTCATCGACGCCAGGAAACGTGATTTGGCCAAATTGCTGTCTTCAGCCCGCCTGCGCGCTTCGTCTGAATGGGCTTTAGCAATTTCAAGTTCAGTGATGAGATAGTCTTTCTCGGCCTTCAGAGATATCAAGTTCAGTGTGGTTTCTTGCAAATGCCGGCCAAGAACCGAGAAAAATGGCATGGCTGAAATCAGCAAAAGCGCTGAAAGCGCATGGGTTTTTTGTGACCAGTCAACAGCAAAACTGCCGAACATAATAACCGGCAAAATGAAGGTTGTCATTGTTGCGCGGCTAAATGCACTGCATAAACTGGCAGTTACCGCCATTCCTGTCAGAATCATAACGGCCTGAAACATTTGAAACTGGTTTGGGCCGCAAATAGCGCATTGAAATTGAGTGAGTCCGGCCCACGTCAAACCGCTGATAAAATGACCAATTGTCATCAGGCTGAGCGATTGTGATAACGGACTACCGCGCTCAATTTGTCCGCCAACTATCCGTGCAATTACCGTCAAAGTATAATAGCATATCAGGGCACTAAAAGCCCATGCCACCATCGAAATACCCGGGCCAAACGCGATGCCCAAAAATGTGATTGCCGCGATAAAAAATGGTATCAGTCGGGCAAATTTCGTGATCGCTGCAACATGCATGAGCAGTAATTCGCGGTCATAACGCGGCTCAATACTTGCATCGCGCAAGCGATTGCGTGTGCGCAAAACAGCGCCTGTCAGCTCAGCGTTACGCTGCGACTTGGCACGATCCAGCACATTTTTGTCATCGCTTTTGTTATCACCGGGCAAGTGTGCCATGACGCTACGCAGACGCTTTCTAACTTTTGAACTACCAATCTATTGCCAACAGATTAAAAGAACCCTTCCTTAACTATGAACAGACGCAGATTTTATCGCCGTTATCATCCGCGCCCGCTGTGGCGGGTGTTTGGTGATTCCATGTTGGCCGCAATTATTTTTGGTTTGATCAGCGCGGCTGCGCTGTCTTTTTCCGGCAGTGAGGTCAGATCATTACCGGGGCAGGTGCATGTTATAGATGGTGATAGTCTGCGGCTCGGTGGAGATGAAATCCGTCTATGGGGCATTGATGCGCCGGAGTTCAAACAGGAGTGCCGTGGCAAAAAAGGTAATTATGCTTGCGGTCGCGATGCACAAAAGCAATTGCGGACCCTGGTTCAAAATGCTTCCCTAAAATGCAAAGGTCTTGGCCGGGATAAATATGACCGGCTGCTCGCCGTGTGCCGTAACGGCAAAATAGATATCAATGCTGAACTCGTGCGCGGTGGTTATGCCTATGCTTATGGCGGATATGGCGCAGAGGAAGATATTGCACGTGCTGCCAATATTGGCATTTGGGTTACGGAGAATGAGCGGCCAAAGAGTTTTCGTGAGCGCACAAAAGCCGCGGTAGACCTTGCGCCGGGCGTGATGGATGCGCTTTATCACTTTATTCAGAGGCTGATGGTGTAACGGGAGAAAACTATGAAACTTTATGATGGTGGACGAAATCCCAATCCGCGCCGCGTGCGGGTTTTTCTCAGCGAAAAAGGCATTGAAGTTCCAATCGCGTTCGTCAACCTTGCTGAGTTTGAGCATCGGTCCGATGACATGCTGGCACGAAATACGCTCGGCGAGATCCCCGTTTTAGAGTTGGATGATGGCACCATCATCACTGAATCTATTGCTATTTGCCGCTATTTTGAAGCTCTTCATCCCATACCATCTTTGTTTGGAAAAACACCGCTCGAGATTGCAACGATTGAAATGTGGCAGCGGCGTGTGGAGTTTAAGTTGTTTTTGCCAATTGCGGTAGCGTTCCGGCATACGCATCCGGCTATGGCAAAATATGAAGTGCCGCAAATTATGGAATGGGGCGAGGCCAACCGGCCAAAAGCTATTTCCGCTATGCAAATGCTTGACGCACAATTGGCAAATCACCCGTTCATTGCCGGAGAGCAGATTTCC
Source organism: Limoniibacter sp. (assembly GCA_031374255.1). Taxonomy (GTDB): domain Bacteria; phylum Pseudomonadota; class Alphaproteobacteria; order Rhizobiales; family Rhizobiaceae; genus JALOTE01. The sequence goes on from JANMFT010000056.1 coordinate 12,773, forward strand.
GTCGCAGACATCACGGCACTGATTGCGCTGGATTTTATCAAGCCAGCTAAAATCACCATACCGGAAGCTTTGTCCAATTTGAACCGCTGGCTCGACATGATGCGGGCGCGGCCAAGTGCGACAGCCTAGCGCGATATTGCCAATTTAGAGAAACATCGCTACTAGCAGAAAAAATTACTCGTGGGTGTTTGAATGGACCGTATTGATAGAAATATATTGCGCATTCTTCAGCAAGACACCACAATGCCAGTTGCGGACATCGGCAAAAAAATCGGGCTTTCGACGACGCCATGCTGGCGCAGAATCCAGAAAATGGAAGAAGACGGCGTTATCCGCAGGCGCGTAGCGCTGGTGGATCCGGCGGCTGTGAACGCAAAAGTCACGGTGTTTGTGTCGATCCGCACGTCGTCGCATTCGAAAGAATGGCTGAAACGCTTTTCGGAAATCGTCAGCGAGTTTCCGGAGGTGGTAGAGTTTTACCGGATGAGTGGCGACGTTGATTATCTGTTGCGCGTGGTCGTCCCGGACATTGCAGCTTACGATTCATTTTATCAGCGGATGATTGCCAAGATCGATATTTCAGATGTGTCTTCATCGTTTGCGATGGAGCAAATTAAATACACAACCGAATTGCCGCTAGAGTTTATGGTGTTGGATAAAAGTTCTGCGCCTGCGGCGTGAGCGGTTAAATCCTATGCCTAGTATTGAAATGCTGGTTTGTTTAGGTGTTTCAAAAGGTCAACCGCACTGAAAATAATCATAAGTGCAGATAGAAGACCAACCGATAATGATGCCCATGCTGTGGCATTTACCGGATCATATTTATCTTCGTTTTTAGGCCAACCGTCTTGCCGATATAACATGACTGGGCTCGTATATCTTTGAGCCCATTTTGCCAAAAACATGAAATTCAAATACGCAAAGAAACCAGATAACAGCGCAAATATAATTCCCGCAATATGATATTGACCAATTATTGGGAAATAAATTTCTAATCCGCCTTGAATTTGAGAGATAGCTATAAATGCGCCTCCATGCAGAAGAAGAAGGGAGCTAAGCACCCATTTCCCGTACTGCACACCGTAACCTAAATAGTTGTCCCTTTGTTTCTTACTCTCTTCAAAAACTTCTCTATTGTGGAGCTTTGCTCTTTCTCTTGCTAGTGGATCTTGCCAATCATCATAAAATTCTTCGCTATGATTTTGTGACGCCATTATCTATTTCTCCAACCGTTTGATCAGACTTGACGTATCCCAACGGTTGCCACCCATGGATTGCACTTCTTTATAGAATTGATCGACAAGCGCGGTGACCGGAAGTGATGCGCCGTTTGCATTGGCCTCATCAAGCACAATGCCCAGATCTTTGCGCATCCAATCCACCGCAAATCCAAAATCGAATTTGCCGATATTCATGGTTTTGTGGCGATTCTCCATTTGCCATGAACCAGCGGCGCCTTTTGAAATAACATCGACAACTTTTTCCACATCCAACCCGGCGCGTTTGGCAAAGTGAATGCCTTCTGCCAGCCCTTGAACCAGGCCTGCTATGCAAATCTGATTGACCATTTTGGTAAGTTGGCCGGCTCCGGCCCCGCCCATGAGGCCAACCATTTTGGCATAGCTTTCGATCACGGGCTTAGCTTTGGCGAAAATCGCTTCATCACCGCCGCACATCACGGTGAGCATGCCGTTTTCAGCGCCGGCTTGGCCACCAGACACGGGCGCATCAATAAAACCAAGGCTGAGTTTGGCGGCTAACGCGTTGAGTTCCCGCGCCACATCGGCGGAGGCGGTGGTATTGTCGATGAAAATTGCACCGCTTCTCATGGCAGCAAAAGCACCGTGTTGGCCTATTGTCACCTCACGCAAATCATCATCGTCTCCAACGCAGGAAAACACAAAGTCAGCGTCCTTGGCGGCAAGGGCAGGGGTGACAGCGTATGCCCCCCCATGGGTTGCCACCCAGTGTTCGGCTTTGGCCGCAGTGCGGTTATAGACAGTCACATAATGGCCGCCTTTGTTTTTGAGGTGACCGGCCATCGGATAGCCCATCACGCCAAGACCGAGAAATGCAACTTTCGCCATTTTGTAAATTCCTATTCCTGTTTTGTGCTAAAGCCAGCGCTCAGCGGCTGCAAGATCATCAGGTGTGTTGATGTTGAAAAACGGGTCAGGATTTTCTCCTGCAAAAGGCACTACTGCGAAATCCGACCCATTTAAATAATCCATCACTTTCAGGTTCTTGCCGGAAAGAATGAAAGCGCTGAGCTTGACAATGTGCGTGATTGGCCAAAGCCCGCACGTGCCGTGAATGCGGTTGTTTGACGATGCGATTGAGATTTGATCAACTTGTTTTTCGCTGAGCTTTTCCACTAAATCATTTGGGATAAACGGCGTATCAACCGACACTGTAAGTGCGTGGCTGCATCCGTTATGCTCTGCAAACAGCATTGCACCGAGAATGCCATCCAGCGGACCAAGGCTTCCACCAATGGCATCAGCAACAATTGGCAGATGAAACTCAACATTTAAAAATGTTTCCAAATCACGGTTGGCGTTTATGCCGAGCATGGTAACTTGGGATGCCAAGCGTTGAGAGACATGGGTTACAAATGGTTTGTCGCCTAGCATGAGAAGCGCTTTATTTGCGCCCGCCATGCGGCGGCCCTTACCGCCTGCTAAGATGACACCGGCTATTTTCATGCGATAGCCGATGGCCGGATCATAGCAAGAACCACTGAGATAATGCCGACGCCGAAAATAACGCCAGCAAAAGCCACCGGCGCAGCGCCTCCGGCAACCACAATGCCGCAGACCGATGAAAGAACTGCGCCAAATGCTGTTTGCAGTGCGCCGATCAAGCCCGATGCAGCACCTGCCGCTTCGGGGCGGACTGAAATTGCGGCTGCCGTCGTGCTTGGCAGCGCCATGCCATTGCCAACTCCAACAAGCAACATCGGCCCGAATAGAGCAAGCGATGAAACGCCAAGTGTGGGAAATAACAAAAACGGCATTGAGCAACCCGTCAAGGCAATCAGCGTACCCATAATGATCATACGCCGGATGCCTTGACGTTCAGAAAACCGACCGGAAATGAAATTGCCGACAAGATAGCCGAATGCAGTAATAGCAAACCACAGGCCGTAGGATGATGGTGACAATCCCAGCTTTAAGCTTGCTATAGCAGGTGCTGCACCTAAAAAGCCAAAGAACACACCGGCAGCCGTAGAGCCCGTTAGAGCATAAAGCCAAAATGCCGGGGTCCTCAAAAGCAAGCCGTAATTTGCGATTTGTGCTCTCATCGGTGCGCCACGATTGGCGTTGGTTTCTGGAATATTGGTCACCACAAAACCAAGTGCCATAGCGCCTAATATGCCCAGCAAAATGAAGCTCGCCTGCCAGCCGTATAACTCATCTAATAGTCCCCCAATGGCAGGGCCAATCATCGGTGCAACGGCCATTCCCATTGTGACATAGCCAATCGCGCTGGCTGATTTTTCGCGGCTTACCAAATCACGTACAATCGCGCGGGACAGAACGATTCCAGATACTGCAAAAGCTTGCACGAGGCGGCCGAGAAGAAAAATTGTGATGCTTGGCGCAATAAGGCAAATGCCCGTGCCAACCAAAAACATCAAAATGCCGCCAATCAAAATCGGGCGGCGGCCATATTTGTCTGACAATGGTCCGATGATGAGTTGCAGCACTGACATAGCGGCCAAAAACAGTGAGAGGCCAAGGGACGCAGTGGCATAGTCAGTTTTGAAATAGTCGACCAGTTTTGGGATCGATGGCAGAAAAATATTGATCGCAAGCGGGCTGACCGCAGCGACCATCATAAGACTGGTGAGGCGGGGGTTGATGCCTAAAACGGGAGTCTTGCTCATAATGCCCGCGCTTTTTCCACTGCGCTAACGAACTCACGACTGTTCTCTGCTGTGCGAACGCGCTCACGTTCTTTTTCTACCGCGCGAACGCGCTCACGGTGGAAAGTATATATACCCGACGCTATGACGATGGCTGCGCCTGTCAGCATCAAAGCGTCTGGGTGCTCTTTGAAGGCAAAAAAGCCGACCACAATGGCAACAATCAAAGCAGTGTAGCGGAACGGCGCAACAAACGAGACGTCGCCACCGCGCACCGCAATGATAATAGTCGAATAACCGGTCAAGAGAAAAACCGCCGCTGCAAATATACCGATTGTTTGATTGGCGGTGACCGGAACAAGCCCGCCTTGGAATGGCACCATCAGCGCGCCTGTTGCGGTAACGCCAATTGAGGCAACCAAAGCCACCAAAAAAGTTGGTACGTTTTGTGGCATCCTGCGCGTAACAAGATCACGCGCCGCGGAAAAGAACACTGAAATTAAAATAATCACCGAATAGCTGCTAAAGCCCTGCATGCCCGGGCGCACGATGAGCATCACGCCACAAAACCCGACGGTGATTGCGAGCCAGCGGCGCCAGCCAACGGGTTCGGCAAGGAACAGGGCTGCACCAAGCGTCACGACCAACGGCAATGATTGGTAAATTGCAGACGCGTTGGACAGCGGTAAAAATGGCAACGCAACCAAAAATGTGACTGTACCAAGCACTTCCATCAAACTGCGATTGATAACGGCTTTGTGCAGCATGTCGCGCCAATGTTGAAAGTCGCCACGCCACCACGCCAGCAATGCCAAAAATACGCAGGCCGCCATGCCACGCAACAACATGGTTTGCCCGACGCCCATTTCAGTAGTCAGCCATTTCGAGGTGGCATCATTTAAGGTGAAGGCTGCCATCGCCAGCATCATAAAAATTGCGGCACGCGCATTGGTGTTCGTCGGCATTTAAAAGCAAAATCCTTGGTAGCAAGCTGGTTTAATTCAGCCGCCTGTCATACTCATGTGGCGTGAAACCGCAGCGGTTTCGCCGCGACGTTCGATGATAAAATCATGGCCCTTTGGCTTGCGGCCAATGGCTTCGTCGATTGCGGCAGACAGCAAATCGTTGCTTTCAGAAGCACGCAGTGGGCTGCGCAAGTCGGCTGCGTCATCCTGCCCAAGGCACATATATAAGGTGCCAGTGCAGGTGATGCGCACTCGGTTGCAGCTTTCACAAAAATTATGCGTCAGTGGCGTGATGAACCCTAAACGACCACCGGTTTCAGCAACAGTGACATACCGGGCAGGGCCGCCTGTGCGGTGGCTGGATTCAGTGAGTGTGTAGCGTTTAGCCAAATCAGCTTTCACTTTTGACAGCGGCAAATACTGGTCAGTGCGATCCACATCAATTTCGCCAAGCGGCATGGTTTCAATCAGTGTCAATTCCATCCCGGAGCCATGCGCCCATTCCATCAATGTCGGGATTTCATTTTCATTGAAATCTTTCAGCGCGACAGCATTGAGTTTGATTTTAAGGCCGGCTTCCTGCGCAGCTTTGATGCCTTCTTGCACCTTGGCCAAATCGCCCCAGCGGGTGATGTCTTTAAATTTCACCGGATCAATTGTATCGACCGAAACATTGATGCGTTTTACGCCGCAATCTACGAGTTCGCTCGCGTACTTTGCCAGTTGAGAGCCGTTGGTTGTGAGCGTCAATTCTTCCAACGCACCAGTTTTAAGATGCCGTGACAGGCTGCGGACAAGCTGCATCACATTTCTGCGCACAAGGGGCTCACCGCCGGTCAGCCGCAGTTTTTTAACACCCTTGTCAATAAATGCAGAGCAAAGCCGGTCGAGTTCTTCAAGTGTAAGCAGATCTTTTTTCGGCAAAAAATTCATATCTTCCGCCATGCAATAGGTGCAGCGGAAATCGCAGCGGTCTGTCACCGATACGCGCAAATAGGAAATATAGCGGCCAAAGGGATCGATCATCGTGCGCCGCACTCCAATAGCGGCATTCCCATAGCGATAGGCGCGGTGTAAGTGTGACGTCAAGCCAAACCTTCATTGGAAATTGTCACGATGTCATCAACAATTACTGCTTGGCCAACGTCATTAAAGGTAGATGCAACAAAACGGGTTTTGACAGTAAGCTTTGATGACGGCAAAGAATTTGTAATTGACGCCGAACTGCTTCGTGTCAATTCACCAAGCGCGGAAGTGCAAGGCCACTCGCCTGACCAGCGTGTAACTGTAGGCGGCAAGCGCAATATTACCATACGTGATATGGTGCCGACCGGAAACTACGCAGTACGCATTGTGTTTAACGACGGTCACGACACCGGCATTTTTACATGGGCCTATCTGTATGAAGTCGGACGGGATAGCCCGAAATTGTGGCAAGCCTATCTTGATGATTTAGATGCGAAGGGCCTTACTCGCGGATAACAACTTTCGTTCCAACTTCGACCTGATCGTAAAGATATGTAACATCATCATTCGCCATGCGGAAGCAACCGGACGACATGGCCTGACCAATTGTCCAAGGTTGATTAGTGCCGTGAATACGGAAAATTGAGCCGCCCAAATACATTGCACGTGCGCCAAGCGGATTATCCGGACCACCCGGCTGATATGCTGGAAGCACACGGCCGCTTTCACGCAACACACGGGCGCGCATTACCGCTGGCGGTGTCCAGCCCGGCCATTCGGCTTTACGGGTAATCGATTTTTTACCTGACCATTGGAAGCCATCGCGTCCGACCCCAATGCCGTAGGCCATCGCCTTGCCTTCACCGATTACATGGTAAAGTCGGCGGTCGGAAGTATCGATAACGATAGTGCCGACAGCGACGCTTTCATCAAAATCGATTTTTTTGCGCGCGATCGGTGATTTATCAGACCTGAACTGCCCCGCACCAGGCCGCGGCTTTATCCAAGTTCTGGTTGAGTAATCAAAAACTGTACCGGGCTCATAATTAATGGCCAATGCGGAATTCGAAAAAATCATTCCGCTGATAACAAGACCAGTCATCAATGCCCGTTTTACCATTTTCATAATGAAATGCCCCAAATCATCTGTTGTCGCAGTCGAGTGAATTGATGACGCAAAGTCAACACTAAATAAGAATAACTCAAACCCGATTTGCTACCGGTAAAGCTAAAGTGATGGGGCTAAGCGGTCATTTTTCTGCCCAAATACCGCAACGTACTATTAGCCCTGATTTAGCCCGGGTGAATTGATCGCTGCTGATGAGCTTTAAATCATATTTCGCAGCCATGACTTTAACTTCCCCAAAGCTGCCGCCGACGCCCCAAGCATAATATCGCGGACTTTCTGTTTCCACATATGTGACGCGGTATTCGGCATTTCCTTCAGTGTAGTCAGCTTTTTTGCTGTCTCTGCATTCGATTTTAGTTGGAAAAAAATTCTTATTACGTTTCATTAAATATTGGTTGAATGCTTTGTAACCGCTCACCCAACCACTATTGTCAGCGTAGGCAGACGAAATGCCCAACAAGCAAGAGATAATTGATAGCGCCGCAAACTTGGATTTCGACATAACTTTACTCCAAACAATACTTGATCGTTTCATAAGCTTGGTCAGTGTCAATTTGAATAAGCCTGCCATCAAAAGAATTTAGTATTAGTACTCTAACCCAAATTCAACTCTTTGAAAAAATCATTGCCTTTGTCGTCAATCACAATGAAGGCCGGGAAGTCTTCTACTTCGATCTTCCAGATCGCTTCCATCCCAAGTTCTGGATATTCCAGCACTTCAACTTTGCGGATGCAATCTTGCGCCAGCCGCGCTGCGGGGCCGCCGACGGAACCTAAATAAAACCCGCCATGTTTCTGGCAGGATTCGCGCACTTGGCGAGACCGGTTACCTTTTGCGAGCATAATCATTGATCCGCCTGCCGCTTGGAATTGGTCAACGAAGCCATCCATTCGTCCTGCAGTTGTCGGGCCAAAGGAGCCGGATGCCATACCTTTGGGTGTTTTGGCAGGGCCAGCATAATAAATCGGGTGTTTTTTGAAATAATCAGGCATTGCGCCGCCATTATCAAGCATTTCGCGGATTTTCGTATGGGCTAAATCACGCGCAACTATAATAGTGCCGGTCAGAGAAAGCCGTGTTTTGACGGGATATTGCGACAACTGCCCTAATATATCTGACATTGGCCGGTTGAGATCAACAGGCACCATGCCGCTCATCA
>JANMFT010000055.1:0-2453 GCA_031374255.1 Limoniibacter sp.
TTTTAAAGCCGAATAGGCAATCGTGATCTGCTGAAACATCGCTGCAATATACTCAGCCACTTCGGGGGCGGTTGTTTCAGGCGGGTAATGATCAGGGTGATAAAGTTTGGCCAGCGCCACGTAAGATTGGCGGATTGCATCCTGTGATGCGTTTTCGGCCACACGCAGCACTTTATAAGCAGATTTTCCGGCAACAATTTCAGGCATAACGGCCTTTTTCTCTTCACTGCCTTCAATCACTTGCACGATGGTTGATTTTGCAATGAACAAAATCTGGCCGGTACCATCTTTAAAATTCAGAAAAACACCTTCGCGGTTCAGCTCAAACTCAAGTCTGGCACTGGCACCCGATGCAACACTGCCACGAAGCGTTTCTCCGTTCGCAAGCGTAATTGTCACCGGAATGCGCTTATCGGCTTCGTTACCAAACATGATTTGTCCCTCAAAAATTGGAAAACACATGTCAGCATTGCGTTAGGTTAAGATGAACACAGCGGGATTATCCCAGTGGTTTTACGCGCAAGGTTTCCAAACCATGAAAATGATAGGAGTCAGCAAAGCGCGGAAGGTCAGCCAATTGCAGGTTTGGCAGGCGCTCGAACAAGGTTTTGAGCGAAATTGAAAGCTCCATCCGTGCCAGCGGCGCACCAATACAAAAGTGAATACCCGCCCCGAACGAAACGTTCTTCTGGTCAGCCCGCCCCGGAATGAAGGTGTCGGCATTTGCAAAAGCCGCAGGGTCGCGGTTGGCTGCGCCGAGCAACAGCCCGATCTGCTGTTGTTTTTTAATCAGTACGCCGCCGCCAAAATCAACGTCTTCGCCCGCATAGCGCGTGAACAAATGCAGCGGCGCTTCAAAGCGCAAGGCTTCTTCCACAATCTCGGCAGCCGAGTGTTGATTCATCATTGCGCGCCGTTCGGGGTGTGCCGCGTCTAGCAAAACGCTCACTGCATTACCGGTTTGATGCACCGTTGCCTCGTGTCCGGCATTGATCAGCAGCACAGCGGTGGAAATAATCTCATCATTGTTCATGCCGCTCACCGCTAAAACGCTTAGCAAATCATCAGAAGGTTTGGCCTTTTTGAGCGCAATGACGTCGCAGAGCGCCTCGTGAAAATCGCGGCAGGCTGCATTGGCAGCAGCTTCTTCGGCGGGTGATGCCTTGAGCGTATAAAGCTTGCACATGGCATGTGACCAATCGAGTAACAGCGGCTCCAAGCTGTGCGGCACACCCATCAGTGATGAAATCACCCGCAGCGGAATCGGCGTGGCATAGGCTGTCAGCAAATCCACTTCAGCCTCATTTTCAAACCCGTCGATCAATTCATGGCTCAGCGTTTCAATCTCAGGCCGCAACCGCTCTATTTGGCTCGAAACAAAAGCGCGGTTCACAAAACGGCGCAGGCGCGTGTGTTCTGGCGGTTCAAGTTCCAGCAATGAATGCTTTTCAACGCGGTCAAACCATTCCAAATGCGGGCGAACGGTTGGCCGCAAATGCCCCGGCACCTCGCGGCCAAAGCGCTTGTCGCGCAGCAGATTATTGACGTCTTCGTAATTGGCAAAACACCAAAACCCGTAATCTTCCCAGAACACGCGGCCGCCAGCCTTATAGAATGCCGCATAGGCCGCATGAGGGTTTTGGATGAATTTTTGTTCGCCCACGTCCAGCTTGACTTGGCGCGTGGCAACGTCGATCTGCATCCAATCGGGTGTGAAATTTGTGCTCGACATGCGCCCTTATTGGCGGCGTTCAAACGATTGGCAAGCGGGAGTTGTGGATGAAAGTCATTATTGTCGGCGGCGGTATTGTTGGCCTGTCAACGGCTTGGGCACTCACGAAACGCGGGCACGCTGTGACGCTTGTGGAGCGCGGCGAAATACCCAATCCGATGGCAGCCTCAGGCGATCATCACCGCATTATGCGCCGTGCCTATTCTGCCGCATCCGGCTACGCGCCGATGATAACAGAAGCTTTCGAAGCGTGGGATTCAGTTTGGCACGACATTGGCGCAAACCATTATGATGCAAGAGGTTTTGCACTTTTCTCGCATTATGATGGCGATGATGCCGACATGTTCCGTCAAGGTCTTGATGCCGGTGGTTTTGGCTATGAATATGTAAAAGATAATGAATGGGCCAAGCGCTTCCTGTTTATCAATCGCGACATCATGCAATGGGGGGTTGTTTCACCGGAAGGCGGTGAGCTGCATTGCATTAAAATCGCGCTCGGCCTTCGGGATTGGTTGCTCACGCATGGCGCTACCCTGCTCGAAAACGCAAATGTAACCGCAATAGACACACACGATTCTACAGTCACGATAGCAGATGGCAGCACATTATCTGCCGACCGCATTGTGGTTGCAGCTGGCGGCTGGACACCTGATCTCATTCCGCAAATGCACGAACAATTGACTATTTATCGAACCGCCGTGGTTTACATGAATCCACCCGC
>JANMFT010000131.1:0-1899 GCA_031374255.1 Limoniibacter sp.
GTATGAGCGCGGATAAACCTGATAAATCGCGGCCCCTCGCCACCAATCTGGATCAGTAGCATGGATCGCGGATGCTGCTTTGGTCATGTCTTTGGGCACGGCAACATTCATCAGCTTATTTCACCGAACCGGCCAAAAGACCGCGCACCAGATATTTCTGCATCGCAAAAAATACCACCAGCGGCACAGCGATCGACACGAACGCGGACGTCGACAGGATTTCCCAATCGCCGCCGCGCGAGCCCATCAAATTGACGAGGCTGCCGGTCAGCACCAATTCTTTGTCGCCGGCGCCGAGGAACACCAGCGCCACCAGCAAATCATTCCATGTCCACAAAAACTGAAAGATCGCAAATGAAGCCAGTGCCGGAAACGACAGCGGCAAAATAATCTTGGTGAAAATCTGGAAGTCCGTCGCACCGTCCACTCGCGCATTTTCAATAATATCGCGCGGCAGGCCGATCATATAATTGCGCAAGAGGTAAATCGCGAGTGGCAAACCAAAGCCGGTATGCGCCAGCCAAATGCCCATATAGCCTTTGCCTTGTATCGCGGCTTCACCAGTGAGGCCAAACCATTCATTGAGAGAGTTGGCAACGCCGTTATGCATATTAAGCAGCGGGATAAGCGACAATTGCAGCGGAACCACCAAAAGGCCAACAACTGCCGCAACCAGTAGAGCGCGGCCCGGAAACTCCATCCATGCCAGCGCATAAGCGGCGAATGCGGCAATCAAAATCGGAATCATTGTGGCTGGTATCGCAACCGTCAGAGTATTGATAAACGCTTGGCCAACGCTCTGGCCTGCTTCAGGGTTCATCAAAACGTTTTTATAGTTCTGGATGGTCGGGTCCGGCGGTGTGTCGGCGGTTGTGAACACACGTGGCATGCGGAAATCGGCCAGCGTTGTCGCGGAAGACATCACATAACTGCCATCGGCGGCGAGCGTAATCGAGACACCATCGCCGAGGTCAGCCACAGCGCCCGGTGCGAATGCTTTCGGCTCACGCGAATTGATACCCCAAGCCGAAACCACCGTGCCAGCGTTCTCGAACAATTTGCCTTCAATGACAAATTTGCCATCACGCTGGGTTTCTGTTCCCTCGATGCGTTTGGCAGGCAATTGCTGCTGCTGTGTGGTCAGGGAGCGCCACCAGCCGGAAGATGAAATCTGATCGCCTGTTCTAAATGATGACACCAGCAAGCCGAATGTCGGGAAAACCCAGAGCGCGACCAAAAGCAGGGTCGAGATATGTACGGCCCAAGTGAGGGGCGATTTGCGTGTTGCAGAACCTGTCATTTTCGCCTCCCTCAGCGCATTTCTTTGCGGGCATTGTAAACGTTCCACACCAGAATTGGCATCACCAGCAGCATGATGATCATGCCTGCCGCAGAGCCAACACCGGTATCAAATGAGCGGAACAATTTATCGAACATATAATTGGCAAGAACCTGTGTTTCCCATTGTCCGTTAGTCATTGCCAAAACAATATCGAACACTTTCAAAACCACGATGGTGATCGTTGTCCATACGACAACAATCGTGCCCATGATTTGGGGCACTTTGATTTTAAAGAAAATCTGAAACGGGTTTGCACCATCAATAACCGCAGCCTCGATGGTTTCCTCAGGAATACCGCGCAGGGCCGCCGAGAGAATAACCATGGCAAAACCGGCCTGAATCCAAACAAGGACAATCATCAGGAACAGATTATTCCAGAACGGGATCGTCAGCCATGTTTGGGCTTGGCCATAGGGCAGAACTGCGCCAAAAATTTTCACGAGCGACCCAAGCGACAGCCACAACAACCAAGCTGAGCCCAGCGCAACAACAGCGCGGAGTGGTTTTGCCCACCATTGCGGTCTACCGCGCGCATCCGTGTCCCAAAACAGCGGCTT
>JANMFT010000153.1:0-5367 GCA_031374255.1 Limoniibacter sp.
CTCTCGAAAATGAACCAGGGTTGGCCTGCCAGCTGCGCGTTGCAGCAGAACCAGCAATCGCAACCTCACGTGGGCGAATTGGGTAATTGGCGTCAACAGAAGCCAAGGCGCTTTCCAGAGACGAATTATCAAGAGACGCAAACCCTTCTGCGCTTTGCGCAACCGGCAATTCATTTCCAATATCTCCGAGCAAATCTGAAAGTTCTGCATAGCGCTCAGTTTCGCGCGGACGATAAGGCGGGTTTGAATTACGATCGGACATTGCACCACTCTCATACGCTGGATCATTTTGCATTTTGCCGGAATGGCAAAACAAAGCACAAATGATCAACACCAATATCTAGAAGCATGCTGTTGCCGATTAACCGGGCCCCACTTAATCGCAGCACACTCTTCCGGTGGTGGCGACGTGAACCACCTTAAAGGGCGATATCCCTTCAATGTGGACAAAGAAAGACGCACTTTTTGAGGCGTGTTACCGCATCTCTGTTGGCGCATCCGCTCCGACAATCGCCAAACCGGCATTGAGCACATTGTGTACGGCCTGAACCAAACCCAAACGCGCTTTTGTCAATTCTCTATTATCGTGCTTAATAAAACGTAATTCCGGCGCATCATTTCCTTTATTCCAGTGTGCATGGAAAGCACTTGCCAATTCATAGAGGAAAAATGCGATTCTGTGCGGCTCCATTGCGCGGCTGGCGAGATCTACCACACGTGGCCAATTGGCCACCATGCGAATCAGATCAATCTCACTTTGGTCACTGAGCAATTGGGTATCAGTTGCCGCCAAAACCGGTTTGACAAACTCTTCACCAAAAGCTTCACCGGCCTGCCGGAACACAGAAGCGCATCGCGCAGAGGCGTATTGCACATAAAACACCGGATTATCTTTGGATTGCTCGGTGACTTTGGCAAAATCAAAATCAAGCGGCGCTTCGGCCTTACGATACAGCATCATAAACCGCACAGCGCTGTAGCCGACTTCGTCGACCACATCGCGAAGTGTCACGAAATTGCCGGAGCGCTTCGACATCCGGAATGGTTCGCCATTGCGGTAAAGTTTCACGAGTTGGCAGAGCAACACGTCGATCCGCGCACTGTCACCGGCGATGGCTTTGGCGAGAGCCTCCATTCGTTTGACGTAGCCACCATGGTCGGCGCCTAAAATGAACACCATCTGCTGAAAGCCACGATCGTGCTTGTCTTTGAAGTAAGCAACGTCACTCGCGAAATAGGTATAGCTGCCGTCGGACTTCATCAGCGGCCTGTCCATATCATCGCCAATGTCGGTTGAGCGGAACAGAGTTTGTTCGCGAGGCTCCCAATCATCCGGCAATTCGCCCTTGGGCGGCGGCAGAGTGCCACGATAAACATGGCCCTTCATTGTCAAATCATTGATGGTTTCGCGAATGGCTTTGGCATCGTTGGCGTGGAGCGAATTTTCAGAGAAAAACACCTCTTGCCGGACATTTAACGCCGCCAGATCACCGCGGATCATGTCCATCATCATGTCAATCGACACACGTTTTGCTATCGCAGCTGCAGCGTCTTTATGCATTGTTTTGAGTTTTGGCCCGTAAGATTGCGCAAGTGCAACACCGACGGGCTTTAGGTAGTCTCCCGGATAATAGCCGGTTGGTATCTCACCAATATCTTCGCCAAGTGCCTCGCGATACCGCAGCAATGCTGATTGCGCTAGAACATCCACCTGCCCGCCTGCATCATTGATGTAATATTCCTTGGTGACTTTGTGGCCCGCAAAACTCAGCAAATTGGCCAGCGCATCACCCACAACTGCGCCACGGCAATGGCCGACATGCATCGGCCCGGTGGGGTTGGCAGACACATATTCCACGTTGATTGCGCGTGGTTCAGCGACGGAATTGCGTCCGTAATTGACGCCAGCAGCAACAATGCCGGTCAGCTGGTTTTGCCAAAATTCTTTTGATAGGCCCAAATTCACAAAGCCGGGGCCAGCGACTTCAACCCGTTCAACATCGGGGTCTTTGGCGAGCACAGCCACCAATTTGTCGGCAATCGCGCGTGGACTAAGACCGGTTGGTTTTGCCAGCAACAGAGCTGCATTTGTCGACACATCGCCATGCGCCGCTTCACGCGGCGCTTCAACAGTCAGGCGCGACAGCCCGGCATCAACGCCTTGCGGTATAACGTTGAGGCCGACAATAGCAGTTTCGATCCGTGACCGGAAAAGTTGAAAAATATCCATGATAACCAGTTTGAGTTTGGGCTGGAAGCAGCCGCATTTGCATTTGCAAGATTTGGGGCCGGTTAGCCCATATCCGGCGTGTGGTCAAACAGTCGGCGGTGTTCTTTGAGCGCAAATCGATCAGTCATACCGGCAATATAATCGGCAATATGGCGCTCAAGCGGGGTATTTTTATCGTTTTCAGGTTTGAAGCCAGTCAATTCCGGTTCGTGTTGATAGGCTGCAAACAATTCCTTGATCACAGTCTGCCCCATTGCCATTTTATCCAGCACCGTTTGATGCCAATATAAATTTTGAAACATGAACGTTTTCAAACCGCTTTCGCGCTCAACGAATGGCCCTGAAAATCCTATGATTTTTTGCCCGGCATTTCGTACATCGTCTGGCGTCTCAATTCCAAGTTCACGCAAGTTGCACATGCCTTCACTGATGACATCTTCCACCATCATTGTGATCTGACGCCGGATGAGTTCATGGATGATTCGGGCGTTTTCTAAGGCCGGATATTGTATCTGAACCTCACGCAAAATATCACCGGCCAGCGGTGCTTCTGCAATCATATCAAGGGTTAAAAGGCCTGATCTTAAACCATCGTCAATATCGTGGGAATCATACGCAATATCATCGGCTATTGCGGCACATTGCGCTTCTAAGGGAGGCCATTGGTTGAGGCCAAGCGGCAATTTCTCATGGAGCCGCAATATTTCATCCGGAATGGGCTTCGCGCCCAAATCGGTCAGCGGGCCGTTATGTTTGACCAAACCCTCAAGCGTTTCAAACGTCAGATTCAGCCCGTCAAATCGCGCGTAACTATGCTCAAGTTCTGTGACAATACGCACCGATTGGGCGTTATGATCAAACCCGCCAAAATCTGCCATTGCGAGATTCAACGCCCGCTCACCCGCGTGGCCGAATGGTGTGTGGCCAAAATCATGGGCCAATGCAATTGCCTCGGTTAAATCCTCATCCAGCCTGAACGCCCGCGCCAGCCCGCGTGCGATCTGCGCGACTTCGAGTGTATGGGTGAGGCGCGTTCGATAATGATCACCCTCACTCGCCACAAAAACTTGAGTCTTTTGTTTGAGACGCCGGAATGCGGCTGAGTGCACAATGCGATCGCGATCACGCTGAAACTCTGTGCGTGTCGGGCTTGCCTGCTCATCAATCAATCGTCCACGCGATGACGCAGGGTTACAGGCCCATATTGCGTGGGGCTGGTGGCCAAAACCAATATCAAAAGGATTTGTCACTGGCCTGCTGTTTCCTTGACTTGGCTTCTCGTCAACCTTACCTCTGTTGTATGAAACTCGAAACCGGAACGGATCGGGAATGAACGCAATCACGCTTGAAAAAACCGAAACTGTTGCTGTGTCTGAGGCCGCAATGGCCCGCGTAGTCAAAATTGTAAGCAGCGAAGCTCACCCAAGCGCCTTGCGCGTTTCGGTTGAAGGCGGCGGTTGTTCGGGCTTTTCCTACAAATTCGATATCGTGCCCAACCTTGCCAATGATGATGATATTGCAATCCATCACAATGGTGCGACCGTTCTGATTGACCAGCTTTCGGTGGTTTATATGAAAGGTTCGGTCATTGATTTTGTTGATGATTTGATGGGGCAATCGTTCAAAATCACCAATCCAAACGCCGTTGCCTCGTGCGGTTGTGGCACCAGTTTTTCGGTCTGATCGGTGCAAATCGCTACTTGGAACATTAACGGGATCAAAGCCCGCACTGAAGTGTTGCTAGCTTGGCTGAAAGAAGCTTCGCCCGATATTGTGGGCCTGCAAGAAATAAAATCGGTCGATGAGGGTTTTCCCCGCGCGGAAATTGAAGCGCTGGGTTACCACGTAGAAACCCATGGCCAAAAAGGCTTCAACGGTGTGGCGCTGCTGTCTAAACAGTCACCGCTGGAAATTACACGTGGTCTGCCGCTGCTAAATTCAGATGATACGCCCGACGAGCAATCGCGCTACATTGAAGGCGTCTACACCCATGGCACCGGAATTGTGCGTGTTGGCTGCCTGTATTTGCCCAATGGCAACCCGCTCGGCACTGAGAAATTTCCTTATAAACTCAACTGGATGGCCCGCCTTGAGCGGCACGCCATTAGGCTGCTTGAACTTGAAGAACCGCTGATTTTAATGGGTGATTACAACGTCATCCCGCAACCACGAGATTGCGTGAACCCGGCCAATTGGGCCGAAGATGCGCTGTATCAGCCGGAAAGCCGGGGTGCTTTCCAGCGCTTGCAAAACCTTGGCCTGACGGACGCGCTGCGCGCCACCACAAATGAAGCGGGTGTCTACACGTTTTGGGATTATCAAGCCGGTGCTTGGCAGCGCAATAATGGCATCCGAATTGATCACCATTTGTTATCAGCTGAGGCTGCAATGCGCCTACAATCGGTTCGGGTTGATAAGCATGTGCGCGAATGGGAAAAGCCGTCGGATCACGTGCCCGTGGTGATTACATTAAACTGAAATCCGTCTAAAACTCTTAGTGCAGCACGTATGTCAATCATTAGTCACCCCCGCCTCTTTCTTGTGCGGGGGCCTAGACTTTCTTGGCTAAGCTATTGTTTTAAAACAAGTCTAGGCCCCCGCAGAAGTCGCGGTGGTGACTATTCTGAGAATTTTTTTTCTTTGCCGAACCAAGGCCTATTGTAGCCTCGTGACATTCCAAAATTTTGTGTCATTCTTTTTCCATGAAAAAGCTGTCCGCCATATTTTTGGTTTCAATGTTATCATCGCCCGCATTGGCCGGGCCGCCGATTGGCTCTGGTTCTTGCCAGTGCAAAGCCGACAACAAAATGTTCAATCAAGGTGAAACGGTTTGCTTGAAAATGCCGCAAGGTATGCAGCTTGTGCAATGCATCCGCGATTTGAATGTGACTTCGTGGAAGAAAATTCAAGATGGTTGCCCTAACGCCTAACGCGGCGTTCTAAGCCAACCTTGGGCTAAAATATCGCGTAAATTTCCCCCTTCTCCAGTAGCATATCCTATCGCTTCCCGTGCCATCAAATGTGCAACGGCGAATGATATTTTAAATCCGCCAGTGGCAACGATTACGCCCGGCGCTTCACTTAACTCAGCCACAACGGGATCTCGGCTTTCGTGCTTTGGCCGCACGCCTGCCCAA
>JANMFT010000157.1:0-40030 GCA_031374255.1 Limoniibacter sp.
TTTGATGTTCGGGTTGAGCGCATAGGCTGACAGTTCAAACCGCACTTGGTCGTTGCCCTTGCCGGTTGCACCATGGGCAATGGCATCAGCGCCGGTTTCCTCGGCAATCTCAACCAAACGTTTTGAAATCAGCGGGCGGGCAATTGAGGTGCCGAGCAGATAAACACCTTCATAGGCGGCATTGGCGCGGAACATCGGAAACACAAAATCGCGGATAAACTCCTCGCGCACATCTTCGATATAGATCTGCTTAATGCCCATCATTTCGGCTTTTTTGCGCGCCGGTGTAAGCTCATCGCCTTGCCCCAAATCGGCAGTAAAAGTCACCACTTCAGCGCCAAGCTCTGTTTGCAGCCACTTTAAAATAATTGAAGTATCAAGCCCGCCGGAATAGGCCAGCACAACCTTTTTAACGTCTTTCCATTTCGACAATTGATTGATCCTTGGGAGAATGAGGTGACGCAAAACTGTTAAATCGGCTTTTGAACCAGAACTGAAATTCGCGCAAGTTAAGGCTGCTTGGCCGGAAGCGTGCCGCGAATATCGGATTTCGTGTTTGAAGTTGGAACATAATCCGGCCTTGGTGTCGGCACAGGAACCGGTTTTTCAGCAGCTCCAGTTTTAGGCTTTTTGCCACCGAAAAACGCTACGGCAGCGGCGGGTATCGGCCCATCCGGTTTGCCAACCGTTATACGCAGTGGGTTTACGATCTTTGATGGTTTGCGCACCAAAAATGGCGAATTGGGCTCGCTCAAATTTGCGTCTTCTGCAGGCGGGCCGCCATTGGGACAGCTTTTAGCGCGGATATTTGGGGGGCTATCAGCGCTTGGCGGGCCCGGCTCAAATGCTCCGCCGCCTTTGGCAACAAATCCTTGTGCCAGTAATTCAGCCAGATCCTCGGCGCGCTCATTTTGTGAGCCTCTGCCTAAAACCACTGCAATAATTGTTCGGCCCTCACGCGTGGCAGAACCAACCTGGTTATAGCCTGACGCACACACAAAGCCTGTCTTCATACCATCCGCGCCTTCAAACCGGCCCAGCAATAAGTTGAATGAGGGAAGTGTCGCCTTGGCCACTTTGATTGCGTCATGGGTATAATAGCCCGCATATTGCGGAAATGCGTGGCGGATTTCAGTGGCGATAATCGCCAAATCCCGCGCCGACGTGAATTGCCGCTCATCGTGCAGCCCAGTCGGGTTGGTGAAGACAGTATTTGCCAAACCGAGCCGGAATCCTTCGCGGTTCATTTCAGCGACAAAATTTGGAACCGATCCCGCCGTGCTTTCGGCAATCGCCACTGAAATATCATTGGCGGATTTTACAATCATCATCGGCAGCGCATCGCCAAGCCGCATCAGCGTGCCAACCGGATAAGACATTTTGCTCGGCTGTTGTTTTAGGGCTAGGGCCGAGACCTTGACAGGTGAGGCAAGCGTGACGTCGCCGCGTTCAAGCATGCGGAATACCACAAGCGCGGTCATCAATTTGGTCAGCGAGGCCGGATGCCAGCGCTGGTCAATATCCTCGCCGACGATGATCGTTCCGTTGGTGGCGTCAACGACAATTGCGGGCTTTGCATAGCAGGTGGCGGTTGAACCGGCAAACAATGCGGCGCAAAAAGTGATCGTTCGAAAAACTTTCATAAGCGGCTTATCTAATCCAACCTCGGCCAAGCTGTGAGCCTTAATGCAATTTCAATCGCGGGCGTATCACTTGGTTGACACGGCCCAGCGCAATCAAGCCGATGCCGCGCAAGAGACCGTGGATCGAAACAAGATGCATCCGGTAAAGCGACAAGTAGACAAACCGCGCAAGCCTGCCTTCAATTGCCATACGCCCGCCAACCAAATTGCCCATCAAACTGCCGACAGTCGAATAGGTGCTGAGCGACACCAGTGAGCCTTTGTCTTTGTAGATAAATGGCTGCAAGGGCTTGTTGGCGATGAGTGCGCATAGGTTGGAGAAAACAATGGCCGCCATTTGATGTGCAGCCTGCGCGCGCGGCGGGACGGGCCGCTCTGCCCCCTCCGGCAAAAAGTAACAACAGTCTCCCATGGCAAACACCGCATCATCCCGCGTGGATTGCATCGTAGGCTTAACCATTAATTGATTGTTTCGGGTGGTTTCAAGACCACCGATTTCTTTCAGAAAATCCGGGCCCTTAACGCCGGCCGCCCATACTTTCAGGTCGCCAGCAACAGACTCTCCCGCTTTTGTAAGCACACCTTGTTTGGTAACTTCGACAACGGCAGTATTTGTCATGACGCGAACGCCTAAATCTTCAAGTTCAGCCTTGGCGGCTTCGGCGAGTTTTTCGGGAAGCGCCGGCAGCAACCGTGGCCCGGCTTCCATCAATGTCACATTGAGACGTTCTTCATCAAACACTTCAAGGCCATAGAACCGCAATCCTGCCGCAGCATTATAAAGCTCGGCGGCAAGTTCAACGCCGGTTGCTCCGCCGCCAACGATTGTAATATTGACTTTTTCATCGGCATTATTGTTTGCAGTCATAGCGCGCGAAACGCGCAGGCATTGATCAAGAAGTTTTTGGCGAAAGCGGTCGGCCTGCATCCTGCTGTCAAGAAACAAGCAATTCTGTTTGACGCCCAAAGTGCCAAAATCATTTGAAACTGCGCCGACAGCCAAAACCAGATAATCATAGCGAATATTGTGGCGGCCGGTGATTTCACTGCCATCTTCATCAATCAAAGGTGCAATGATGACCTGCTTCGCCTCACGATCAACGCCTTCAAGCGTGCCCCTAAAAAAGCGGTAACCCCAACGATAAGCATGGTTGCGGTAGCCAACTTCATCAAGATTGGCATCCAGTGAACCGGCTGCTACCTCGTGCAAAAGTGGCTTCCAGATATGCGTATTGTTACGGTCAACCAGGATGATATCGAACTTCTCGCGCCCGAATTTGCGGCCCAATTTGCGCACCAGCTCCAAGCCGCCAGCCCCGCCGCCGACGACAACAATTTGTGTTTTCTTTGCCATTTTTTCCTGAGAAGACTGAATCTGTGTGTCACTTTGCCTTAAAGCACTGTTTGCCGGCACACTCAAATAAACTGTAGCACTAGGTTGCGTTAAGCCGAGGGCGTATGCGAAATTCCTCCATGCAATTTTAGGGAGCCAACCATGCCCATTCTCAATCGCGCCGTTGAAATGCAAGCTGAAACCGCCGCTTGGCGGCATCATCTTCACCAACACCCCGAGATTGGTTATGAGGTGCACGACACCGTGGCCTTTGTGGAACAAAAACTGCGCGAATTTGGCGTGGACGAGATTGTCACCGGCATTGGACGCACCGGACTTGTTGGCATCATCAACGGCACCAAAGGCGATGGTCCGACGATCGGGCTTCGCTCGGATATGGATGCACTGCCCATGGCAGAAGAGACCGGCCTCGAATATGCGTCGGTTTACGAAGGGAAAATGCACGCCTGCGGCCATGACGGCCATATGGCAATGCTTCTTGGCGCTGCCAAATATCTCAGCGAAACCCGCAATTTCAAAGGCTCGGTCGCGGTGATTTTCCAGCCCGCTGAGGAAGATGGCGCGGGCGGGGAAGCCATGGTCAAAGACGGACTGATGGAACGGTTCAATATCAAAGAGGTCTATGGCATGCACACCAACCCCGGTCTGCCAGTGGGTGAATTTGCCACCCGTGTTGGCCCGATCATGGGGGCAACTGACGAGTATGTGATCACCGTCACAGCGCGTGGCGGCCATGCAGCATACCCGCACAACGCCATCGACCCGATTGTGATTGCCGCGCAACTGGTCAGCATGCTGCAAACCATTGCCGCACGAAACATCAACCCGATGGAATCCATCGTGCTGACCATCACACAGTTTAACGCAGGAACCGCGCTCAATATTATCCCCGAGGTGGCAACACTGGCGGGAACAATACGCACGCTGAGCCATGATGTCCGCGCCTTTGCGGTGAAGCGTTTGCATGAGATTTGCGCCGGTGTGGCTCTGGCCCATGGCATTGAGATTAATATCAACCATATGCCGGGCTATCCAGTGACGGTAAACCATGAGGCGGAAACCCAAAACGCCATCGAGGCTGCCTCAAACGTGGTGGGGCCTAAAGCGGTGGAAGGCAATATGCCAGCCTCACTGGGTGCAGAGGATTTTTCCTATATGGCGATAGCGCGGCCGGGAGCTTTCATGTTCATCGGCAATGGCGACACACCGGATGTGCACCATCCTAAGTTTAATTTTGATGATAACGCCATTCCTTTTGGGGTCAGCTATTGGGCCAGCTTGGTGCAGCACAGGCTTGGGGCATGAGTGGCCGAGGATGGCAATTGGTGATTGAAAAAGGGTGATTCTTAGGCGGCCAACGGGGTGATATGTCAGCCCTTAGAAGTTGTTGTTGGCAGGCGCACAAAAAGCACCCCCAAACACACATTGTTTTAAGTGTGATGGGTTACGACAGCAACAGATTGCCGTTCAATAAGCTGGCCTTCCATTTTTTCGACAGGATATTTTTGAGTGCCCTTCAAAGCGGGTTCGGACAATCTTTCGATAGCCCAAATACCCATCGCACGTTGCGGTAAAACCAGTGTGGTCAATTGCGGATGCAAATGGCGTGAAATTTCCTCATCATCATAGCCAACAACCGACATATCATCCGGAATAACGAGGCCAGCTTCTTTCAATGCCTCGTAACATCCGATTGCCATCCGGTCATTTTGACAGAAAATTCCTGTCGGCCGTTCGGCAAGGGACAGCAATTTGCGTGTGGCCTCATAGCCCGAACTGGCCGACCAGTTTCCTTCCACAATCAGAGCCGGGTCCAGCGGGATTTGCGCTGAAGCCAGCGCCTTGCAATAGCCCTTGCGCCGGTCGCGCGCAGCTTCCATCCAAGGCTCACCGGTAATGGTGGCAATTCGTCGATGCCCGTGTTCTATGAGGTGCTCAGTTGCGCGCTGGCCGCCCGCAATTTCAGCAGGAATAACAGACGGGTATCGATGATCCGATGTATAACAGTTGAGCAAAATTACCGGGATATCAAGATTTTCGAACCACAGCGGCAATGCAACACGGCGTGTGAAAATTGTCATATAAATGAGATCAGACGCGCCTTTTTCGACCAAGGTGCGAATGGTTTTTTCTTCCATTTCCGGATCATTCATCGTTTGGGCAACGAGAATAATGCGGCCTTCTGCTGCCGAAGCTTGGCGGACCCCGTCAATAGCCACAACGGCTTCCGGGCTTGTTGCCAATTGATCAATCACAAAAGCTGTGAAGCTTTGTTGAACTGCTTTCACGCTGGCTTGCTCTAATTGAGTGTCAAGGTGTGCAAGACTGGTGACAGCGTAGTTTAAGCTACGCGCAGCCTCAATCACGCGCGCCCGCGTTTCTTCGGAGATTTTTACGCCCGGTGCCTTATTGAGAACAAAGGAAACCGTGGCCTGTGAACAACCGGTGATGCGGGCAATATCAGTCATAGTCACACGGCGCTGGCCTATGGACGGTGATCTTGTTTTGCGGGAGCGTATCTGATTGACTGCATGCTTGCCGTCCGCGTTCATGAGATCACATCCATATTCATTTTAATTGGCCGGTTAAGAAAAGCGCCTTGCGTAAAAATGCACCTTTTGTCAAAAGACGCGCAATCATTTATAATCATAAATTATACTTGACTGATAATTATAAATGGCCCAACTTATAGATATTGGCAACTTATTTTAGTCTCTCGGGAGGAGAACATTATGACAATTTCACGCCGTCAACTTTTGATCAACGCCAGCATCGCAGCTACTTCCGTGGCTTTTGCGCGGGCGGCATCTGCCGCCGCGCCTATGTTGGCCAAGAAAGACAGCTACAAGGTTGGTTTTGCCCAAACCGAAAGCAATAATCCGTGGCGGTTGGCACAGACGACCAGCATGCAAGACGAAGCTGCAAAGCGCGGCTGGCAAATGGTTTATACTGATGCTGCAGGTTCGGCCGCAAAACAGGTGGCCGACGTTAACTCGATGATTGCGCAAGGCGTTGATCTGATTTTCCTTGCGCCACGCGAAGAAAAACCTTTGATCCCGGCAATTATGGCTGCCAAAGCGGCCAACATTCCGGTGATTTTACTTGACCGTAATGTTGATCAAACGCTCGCCAAAGCCGGTGAAGATTATGTAACTTTCATTGGATCTGACTTCATCGAGGAAGGTAAGCGGGTCGCTGAATGGCTGATTGCCAATGCACAGGGCAAGTCAAAAATTATCCAGCTTGAAGGCACTACCGGTTCATCACCGGCAAATGACCGGAAAAAAGGCTTTGATGATGTGATCGCGGCCAATTCTGCTTTTACACTTTTAGCTTCGCAGACCGGCGATTTTGCCCGAGATAAAGGCCGTCAGGTTGCAGAAACATTATTGCAGGCGCATCCTGATGCCGATGTGATTTATGCGCATAATGATGAAATGGCGATTGGTGCGATTTCAGCCATCGAAGCTGCAGGAAAAGTTGCCGGCAAAGATGTCATGATCCTGTCAATTGATGGCGGCCGCGAAATTGTGCAGCTGATTATCGACGGCAAAGTAGCAGCGGTCTGTGAGTGCAGTCCTAAATTCGGACCAAAAGCTTTTGACACAGCCATGGCCTATGCTGCTGGCGAAGCAATCCCTGCCAAGTTGATCAATCCAGACCGCTTCTTTGATGCATCCAACGCGGCAACTGAGTTGGCAACAGCCTACTAAGATACGCCTCATGTGAGGGCGGCGCAAAAGTGCTGCCCTCTCATATGCACGCACCCTCATGCGGTATTCAGCTGTTTGGCATCCTCCACATCTGAGTTAGGCTATGGTGCGTGCAACTTATGGCTTCACCCAAGCTGCCGATTAATCTGCTTGACATATTGGCTTTGCGCGGTTGGCATCTCTTCCATAATTATCACCTCCAGCATCCGGTTTGATAATGTCCATCTCTCTGCTGTCGATGCAGAATATCACCAAAACTTTCGGTGGTATTGCCGCTTTGTCCAACGCCTCATTGAATGTTGAGCAAGGTGAAGTGCATGCCCTTATCGGCCAAAATGGTGCGGGCAAATCCACACTTATAAAAGTTCTGACAGGCTATCACCGAAAAACCAGCGGCATGGTCAGTTTTGAAGGCCATCCGTTTGAAGTTGCATCGCCGCGTGCGGCACAAGAGGCGGGTATCAGCACGATCTACCAGGAAATCAATCTGGTTCCACAGCGCTCCTTGACCGAGAATATTTGTCTCGGGCGCGAGAAACGCCGTTTTGGGTTGCTCGACTGGCCTGCAATGCGGGCAGAAGCACGGCGATTATTAGCAGGATTTAATCTTGACTTAAACGTTGATCGCCCGCTGTCGCAGTTTTCAACTGCCACGCAGCAGATGGTGGCCATCGCCCGGGCAGTCGGCTTTTCATCGCGCTTGGTCATTATGGATGAACCCACGTCATCGCTGGATGACCGCGAAGCGCAGGTGCTGTTTTCAGTGATCCGGGGCCTGAAGGAAAAGGGTGTTTCCGTACTGTTTGTCAGTCACCGGCTTGATGAATTGTATCAGGTTTGCGACCGGGTCACGATCATGCGTGACGGGCAAACGGTTAGAGTTGCCAATATGGCTGACATTACAAAAATGGAGCTGGTTTCAACCATGCTCGGCCGCGACGTTGCAAGAGTGGCAGGACGTTCGACTGGTTTTGGTTTGGCTGCCAATGCTCCCGGCAAAACTGTTCTTCAGGCCAATGCTCTTTCTGATGGCCGGAGCGCGCGCCGCGTCGATATTTCTGTGGCTTCCGGCGAAATTGTCGGGCTTGCCGGTCTTTTGGGCGCGGGCCGGTCTGAAACCGCAAAACTTATCTTTGGTGATGTTCACGCCAAAGGGGGTCAGATGCAGTTTTTAGGACAATCATTTGTCCCGCGGCAACCTATTGATGCGATCAAGGCAGGCATTGGATTTTGTACCGAAGACCGTAAAATTGAAGGCATTGTTCCAGACATGAGCGTGGCAGATAATATGATGCTGGCGCTACGCCCTGCACTTGGCAGAAGCGGCATTGTTGACGAAATGCGCAGCCGCGAGATCGCCGCAAAATTTATCAAACAATTGGGCATTAAATGCACCGGGCCCGATCAAAAAATCCGCGAATTATCTGGCGGAAATCAGCAAAAAGTCCTGCTGGCAAGATGGCTTGCCATGTCGCCGAAACTATTGCTTCTTGATGAACCGACACGCGGGGTTGATGTTGGGGCAAAAGATGAAATCCAAAAACTGATCAGATCACTGGCTGATCAAGGCTTGGCCGTATTGATGATCTCTTCTGAATTGGAAGAAGTGGTGGAAGGCGCAAACCGCGTTTTTGTTTTGCGCGAGGGCTTGAGTGTTGCCGAGATAAATCGTGCAGAATTGACTGAAGACAGGGTGCTGGCCGCAATGGCAAACGGGAGCCAGACATGAGCGGCGGTGTATTCCTAAGCCGTTATGGAACAGTTTTGGCCCTGCTTGCCTTGATAGCATTTAATCTGGCCGTGACCCCGAATTTTGCGACGTTGCAAACGCTTAATGTCAATCTCACCCAGGTTTGCACCATTGTGATTGTCGGCGTCGGAATGACCCTGGTGATTGCAACAGGTGGTATTGATTTGTCTGTCGGGTCTCTGATGGCAATATCAGGCGCCCTTGCACCTATGATTTTTATGGGCAAACTCTTCGAATTGGGTTCGATTTATGCCAGCGTCGCGCTCGCAATCATTGTCGCTATAACCGCAGCCACATTGCTTGGCGCATTCAACGGCTGGCTTATCGCAAGGTTCCGGATCCAACCCATTGTCGCAACACTGGTACTGTTCATCGCCGGACGCGGTATTGCGCAGGTGATGACCAACGGCAACTTGCAGGTGTTCAAAGTGCCGGAATTTCAAGTGATCGGGCTTGGCCGCGTGTTTGGTTTGCCAGTGCAAGTGATTGTTATGACATTGATCGTTGTCGTCGCCGCTTGGGTTTTGCGGCGGACAATATTTGGCCGCCAAGTGCTTGCGGTTGGCGGCAATGAACGCGCAGCGAGGCTGTCCGGCATTCCTACATCGCGCATTAAGATTGCCGTTTATGCCATTTCCGGCGCGCTTGCAGGCGTTGCCGGTTTAATCGTTATTGCCATTAATTCTGCCTCCGACGCCAATTTGGTTGGTATGGGAATGGAACTTGATGCCATAGCAGCAGTCGCGGTTGGCGGAACCCTGCTGACAGGTGGCAGAGCTACAATTATCGGCACGTTGATTGGTGCGCTTACGATTCAGCTGGTGCGCTATACACTGCTTGCAAATGGTGTGCCCGATGCCGCCGCGCTTGTTGTCAAAGCGGCCATTATCATTGTTGCGGTATGGCTGCAGCAGCGGGGACAAGCCATATGAATGCCCGGTTTCAAACAGGCAATGTGCTGGCGACCTATGGCGTTGTCTTTACTCTAATTGCCGTGATTTTGTTTGGTTATCTGCGCTACGATAATTTTCTGGGCAGTTTTAATATCCTTAGCGTTCTGCGCTATAATTCGATGTTTGCGATGGTTTCGCTGGGTATGTGCTTTGTCATCATGACTGGTGGCATTGATCTCTCAGTTGGTTCTGTGGCGGCTCTTTGCAGCGTGGTTGCAGCCTATGCCAGTCCTTACGGGCTTGTGCCGGGCCTGACTGCGGGACTCGCAGCCGGGCTTATTGCCGGAACACTGAACGGGCTTATTGTCACCCGCCTTCGCATCATGCCGTTTATTGCCACACTTGGCACGATGCTTGCAGCCAGCGGAACAGCATTATTACTGGCACAAAACCAGTCTGTCTCGGTTTCCTATGAGTCCGGGTTTGTGGACCTTGGCCAAGGCAATTTATTGGGTTTGCCTGTTCCCGCACTTATCGCCGCCGCCGCCTATTTTCTAGGTTCGGTGTTTTTGAACTTGACGAGCACCGGTCGGACAGTGCTTGCCATTGGCGGCAATGAAGATGCGGCGCGGCTGATGGGCTTGCCGGTCGCCCGTGTTACTTTTTTAGTCTATCTGGTTTCGGGCGGATGCGCGGGTTTAGCCGGAGTGATATTGGCCGCACAATTTGGTGCAGGCCAACCCATTGAGGGCGTTGGCTGGGAGCTTTTTGCGATTGCAGCGGTTGTTGTTGGCGGCACACTGCTCACTGGCGGGGCCGGTTCTGTCGCTACCACTTTGGCCGGCGTTTTACTGCTCGGCGTTTTGTTCACCATCTTGAATTTCGAAAACGGCAAAGGCTGGATCACACTTTCAGCCTATTGGCAGTCTGTGATCAGGGGTGTGTTTCTGTTGGCGGTGGTATTGCTGCAAGCAAAATTAACCGGCCGTGTTGAAACACAGGACCTTGAACCCGTGAGTAACGTTGATGTCGGCCCAAAATGACGTCGGTTGATCAATTGCAAAAAGTCTTCGGCCAGTTTCGGGGCCAAAATGTCCATGAGGTCACGCTGGGCAGACCTGATGGATTGCAGGCGCACATCATTACTTGGGGTGCTGTGTTACGTAATTTGACGTGGCCGCTGACGGGTGGCGGCACACTGCCATTGACGTTGGGGTTTGAGACCTTCGATCCCTATCCAACGCACTCTCCCTATTTTGGTGCTGTGGTCGGGCGCTATGCAAACCGGATTGCCAATGGCCAATACACCTATGGAGGGCAAACATTTCAGCTTGACCGTAACGAAGCACACAGGACGACGCTGCACGGCGGAAGCAACGGATTTTCACAGCAAATTTGGGATATCGCCGATCAAACCGAAAACAGTGTGATGCTGACTTTGCATTCACCCGATGGTGACGGGGGATTTCCGGGCAATTTAGACGTGAGCGCCACATACAGCATTCAAAACGATACTCAACTTCATGTGCAATTTTTTGCGAGGACCGATAAATCGACACCCGTCAATCTGGCCCAGCACTCCTACTTCAATTTGGATGGCGGGCAGAATATTTCAGATCACACCCTTACCATTTACGCCGAAGCCTATACGCCAGTTTATGCCAATGGCATTCCGACAGGTCTCGTTGCACCTGTTGAAAATACCGTTTTTGATTTTAGAACCGCCACACCGCTGAACACGACCAAGTTCGCGTTTGATCATAACTTTGTGTTGTCTGAGCCGATGCGAAAAAGCGATGGCTTGAGGCGCGCAGCTCATTTGGTATCTGCCAAATCAGGAATTTCCATGCTGGTCGAAACCAGCAAGCCGGGCTTGCAGTTTTATGATGGCAATCTGATTGATGTTACTGCGCCGGGTCTCGGTGGCCAAATTTATGGCAAGCAGGCTGGTTTGTGCCTTGAAACACAGTATTTTCCCGACAGTCTCAATCAATCTCAATTTCCGACCACCATTTTGCAGCCTGAAGACAGCTATGAACATCTTACAGTATTTTCTTTTAGCCATTAACGGTTTTCAATGAGCAACCGGCCTCGGGTGTTTGAAAACAGTGAAGGTGCCAAGGGTGTCGAGACGACGGTCGAAATTTTAGGCTTAGATGAAATCATTTAGCTGCCCCTCAATCCATCCAACACTGTCACTTGGCGGTCCTTGGCGGTCCTTGGCCGTCACTTGGCCGTCACATGGTGGCGCTTTGAAGCGGAATAAATCTGATTAAAGAATACGGGTGCTTTCGAAAAATAATCTGCTTGCGGAACTGAGCGATAATTAAAAGCAAAACGTGCTGGCGCCAGCACTGTTAAATGGCAGGCTTATAAATGGCAGGCTTATAAATGGCAGGCTTGTAAACGGCAGGCTTGTAAATGGCAGGTTTGTAAATGGCAGGCTTGATATTGCGCCACTTGGATATTGCGTTACCTGGCTACAGAAATCGAACTGCCAGCATCTCTTGCCGCTGCTGCCACATCATTCCCAAGGCGTGGATAAAGAGAAATATTTTTCGAGATGCAAGCGATCATACTTTGAAAATATTTTTCACAATTTAAATCTAAGGGAAAGTTTTTCTCAGAACCCGTGCATTTTGGGGATTAAAAAATAGTTATTTTCAGACATTTATACAAAAACCTCTAATTTGTGGCAGTTTTTGGCGTCATGAATAAATAATTGAGAAAATTGTTTACAAAAGTAATTGAGTATGACTTAAGTTAATGCGAGCTCACATACGGGATGCGGAGGCCCGTTGAGACTGCAAAAAGGCGCGACGGTGCATCGTCTCTGGGAGGAGGCCACCAGCCTAAAACTGTACATGACGACACCTGAACGACCGGACCGATGTTTCGGCCGGGCAACGCAATTGGGAGAACGAAATGTTTTATCGGCCAAAGAATGCAATCTATACAAGCGTCAGCAGACGCAGGTTCCTGGAGCTTGGTGGTAGCGCAGTCACTATGCTGGGCGCAGGTTCGCTCGGCGTTGGACTGAACTCGGTCATGATGAGCACCCCGGTGCAAGCAGCATCATCTGATGATGCGAAATGGAAACAGTTTTCAGGTTCCAAACTCAAGTTTTTGTCCGAAAATACACCGCCTTCCTTTGCCATCCGTGATAAAATTAAATCGTTTTATGACCTGACCGGTATTGAGGTCGAAATTCTGACTGACGATTTGCCAGTCGTGCAGCAAAAAGCCGGTATTGATTTGCGCAGCGGCAATGCCGATTACCCGCTTCAATATGTGCAAGATAAGCCAATCGGCGCGCCATTTGCGGATTTTTATACTGATCTGACGCCCATGCTAACCGATGATACCTTGCCGCAAGACCCTGAAGGTTACGGTGATGATGTCTGGTTCGAGAACTTCCTGACCGCATGCGGACGCTATTATGATGGCAAACGTATTATTGCCCTGCCTTATGATGCTGCGGTGGCCTGCACGTTCTACCGGCGGGATGTATTCGAGGCCAATTCCAAGGCTTTCGAAGCCGAGTATGGTTATCCAATGGAATATACAAAGGATACAACTTGGAAAAATGTTCTTGATTTTGCGACCTATTTGAAGGCGCGTAACGCAGCAGGCGATGACGTTCCTTTCGGCTATGCCCAGCACCAGGGAACATTTGCGTGGACCACTCAGCTTGACATCCAACGTATGATGTTTGCCCATGGACGCTGGACTGATTTCGAAATTGACGACAAGATTGGCGCAAAATCACCTGGCAAAACCAAATGGGGTGACAAGCAATCTGTATTAATGCTGGAGAAATTTAAAGCTCTCGCCGAAGTTTCACACCCTGACAACCTTGCCAATGGTACACTGGAACTAAACACGCTGTTTCAGTCCGGCAAAATTGCATTGCAGGTTCAATATCATGAATTTGCAGCTTCGATCGAAGACGAGAAAAAGTCGGTGGCAAGCGGCGGGCGCACAGCCTATGCACCTTGCCCTAAAGGTGCCCCGGAGTGGATTTTAAACGGCGGCGAAGCGGTAAACGGTACCAATTGCGGCATTGGCGGCATTGGCATCAGCAACAATGCATCCGAAGAGATCAAGCGGGCAGCTTACCTGTTCGCGATCTGGTCCACGTCCAAACAAAACCAATACGAAGTCTTATCAGGTCTAGGCGGCACACCAACGCGTAAATCTGTGCTGGCCTTGCCAGATGTTGTGGCGGCACGCGTTCGTCCAACCACGATGCCGAACGCACTGACTTTCGAAGCGGTTTATGATTTCGGTATTAAAGACCCGAATTTCGTTCTTGGCCCTAAAATTCCTGAAGCGAACGAATACCATTCGATCATCGCCTCGGAAACGCAAAAAATGCTTTCGAACGCGCAAACCCCGGCTGAAACAGCCAGCAGCGTGCAAAGTCTGCTTGATACTTTGAACGCCGCATAACCTTTAGAATAGCGCGCAGCACAACAGGCTTTTGCCCAAGTGCTGCGCGTGGCTGTCTAAAAATCTGAGAATCGAGCTTTAACAGGAGCCTGCGCTGAATGACCAATGCAGTGATAAACGTTGGTATAGCACCGTTACCGGGCGGGGCCGCGTTATTTCGTGCCCGAGGCGCGTCTTCTGATATTGAGGCGCGGCCGGTGACAGCCGCCCTGCCGCTTCCAATGCGATTAAATGCGGCTGCGCCCAAGCGCTATTACATCTATCTGATGGCACCTGCCATTGCGGTATTGGCGTTCATCTCGCTTTATCCCTTTATCTGGCTGATTGTGATGTCGTTGCAAAACGTCGGCGTCGGTGCCGGTGAGTGGGTCGGATTGCAAAATTATACCCGGCTGTTCAGCGATGAACGCTTTCTTGAAGGATGGGTGTTGCTGGCGCAATACAGTGCCATGTGTCTGGCGCTGCAATTAAGCATTGGCCTGTTACTGGCGGTGATTGTAAATGGCGCGCGCTGGGAAAAATTTCTCGTAACCGCATTGTTGATGCCAATGATGATGGCCCCTGCAGTTGCAGGTTTGGTGTGGTTGTTTTTGTATAACGGCACTTTTGGCTGGTATCACTGGCTGTTTCAGAGCCTTGGCATCCTTGGCGGCGGATCAATCTTGTCGAGCACGGATACTGCCATGCTTGCCATCGTGCTTGTTGATGTGTGGCAGTGGACACCGCTGGTCACGCTGATTGCACTGGCCGGACTAAAACGGGTGCCGCAAGATCAACTTGAGGCCAATATGGTGGATGGTGCTTCACCTTTACGCAATTTTTTCGCCATCACGCTACCGAATTTATATCCGGTATTGCTGATAGCGATCATGCTGCGCTTCATGGATAATTTCCGCTTTATCGATGCGGCGCTGGTGCTGACCGGAGGCGGTCCTGCTGACTCCACCAAGATATTGCCAATTTACTTGTTTGAAGTTGCGTTTAAGTTTTTCAAGCTCGGCCGCGGAGCTGCAATTGCTCTGACATTGCTGGTGGTCACCATTATCCTTGGCAAATTATTGGTCCGTATATTTGAAAAACCAACATCGGTGAAGGTGTAAATCATGGCATCCCGCGATGTAGTTCAATATAAATCACCAATCGCTGTAGCGTTTAAAATCTTTTCGGTGATTTTTCTCACCTTGTATCTGATATGGACATTATTGCCAATCTTTGTAATGTTTGTGTCTTCATTTAAAGACCTGTTGCAAGCGTTCAATATTCCAAATGTCGGCGACTGGGCCGGTGTCTTGGTGTTTTTCGATTTCACCCCGACGCTCAAGCACTATGAAAGTCTTTTCGTCGAGGGTAATTTTGGCGTGTACATGGCCAACAGTCTGCTTGCGGCAGGCGGATCGGCACTGATTGCGGTCACCTTTGGCTCCATGGCAGCCTATAGTTTGAGCCGTGTCGAATTTCGCGGCAAGGGTGATTTGTTCTTCTGGATAATCTCCACGCGGATGGCCCCTGTGGTTGCAGTTATGGTGCCACTTTACGCCATTTTCCGGTCGCTTGATCTGGTGGGTACGCTTCCCGGGCTTATCTTGGCCTACACCACTTTCAACCTGCCATTTGCGATCTGGATCCTCAAAGGCTTTTTTGACAACGTCCCTTATTCGATTGAAGAGGCACAGATGGTTGATGGTGCAACGCGGTTCAGAGCGTTTGTTTCAATCCTGCCGCTGGTCGCACCCGGTATCGCAGCCTTTATCGTCTTGTGCATTTTGTTTGCTTGGAACGACTTTCTGTTTGCCGCCATCATTGGATCAGGCGGTGCAAAAACACTTCCTGTTGCCACGCGTGAACTGGTGCAACCGCAGAACATTCAATGGGGAGCAATCATGGCAGCCGGCGTGGTGACAACCCTGCCGATGATGCTGCTCGGGTTGGTAATCCGCAAATATCTGGTGACCGGCATGACGATGGGCGCTGTCAAGGAATAGCACCCGAATATCGTCTGCTGACCTTTATTGCGAAATATTAGAAATAGACTGGAGCGCCTGATGGCACGGATTTCGATCAATAAAGTATGGAAATATTATGGGACAAACCCCGCTGTGCGCGAGCTCAATCTTGAATGCGATGATGGCAGTTTTGTCAGCATTTTAGGCCCGTCCGGCTGTGGTAAATCATCGACAATGCGGATGATCGCCGGTTTGGAACATATCAGCGCTGGCGATATTCTGTTTGACGGCCAGCGGATCAATGATCTGCCACCCAAAGACCGTGACGTTGCGATGGTTTTTGAAAACTATGCGCTTTATCCCCATAAGTCGGTGTTCGACAATATTGCCAATCCCTTGCGCTTGCGCGGCTTTGACGCCGAAAAAATCAAAGAACGGGTAACATCGGCTACCAAATTGCTTGAGATTGACCATTTGCTGAACCGGCGTCCATCAGAACTGTCGGGCGGGCAAAAGCAGCGCGTGGCAATCGGGCGGGCCATCGTCCGCGAGCCAAAGCTGTTTTTGTTTGATGAACCAATTGCCCACCTTGATGCCAAACTGCGCGCGCATATGCGCGGCGAGATTAAACATTTGCAACGCACCCTTGGCACCACGATGATCTATGTCACGCATGATCAACTTGAAGCGCTGTCAATGGCCGACAAAATTGCGGTCATGCATGATGGCGAGTTGCAACAATGGGGCACGCCGAGCGAAATCTATAACCATCCTGTCAATGCTTGGGTTGCTGGCTTTGTGGGCGAACCGGCTATGAATTTCCTGTCTGCAGAACTGAGCACTGATAGCGGCAACACGGTTTTGAGCCATCCGAATTTTAGTATCCAATTATTGCCGCACCAAATTGGCTTGGTTAACGGATCTGCAAAACGTGGAATGCGGATGGGGGTAAGACCTGACGCGCTCAGCATTTCAACAGAGCGACCTACAGCACCGGCCATTGAAGGACGTATTTATGTAACTGAATTACTCGGCGGCGATATGCTGGTCGACGTGCAGCTGGCTGATGCGCGGATGAGAGTTAAAACCAATACGGAGTTTGCCGGGGTGGCAGGTGATATCTGCTATATGACGGTCAATCGCGAAAAGTGGCATTTGTTCGATATTGAGGACGGCCATGCTTATTTCTGAAACCATCACGGCTTATGAAATTGCGCTTGATGAATTCATGGCCAGCCATGACGCAAGCGATGTGCCAGGCATCTATCATGCGGTGCGCCAACTGGCATATTTTTCCGATGGAGAGCGCTCGCCGGAAGCGGTGATTCGCACCGGACGCGGGGCCTGCACCGCAAAGCATATTCTGCTGCGCGACTTGTTGCGGCGGTTTGGCGAGACAGCGGATGTGGAACTGGCAGCAGGAGATTTTGCTGCCGCAGTGCCGGCGTCTGCTTCAATGCCCGCAACGCTGCGCAATATGATCCGGGAAAAAGGCATACCTGATTACCATTGCTATGTGGTGTGGCAAACAGAGGGAAATGAAATCTGGCTGGATGCAACTTGGCCCGACGCTTTGGATGCTCACGGATTTCCGGTCAATGCCGATTGGACTGGCGATGACCATACCATTCTTGCCATTTGGCCCAACGGGGTCACACGGCGGGCCGAAGATGTGATCACTGCCAAAGCGCAACTTTTGGGGAGCTTAAGCGCTGATCAAGCCGCTACGCGACAGCTGTTTCTGAAGTTGCTGTCCGATTGGATTGCGACTGTTTCCTGAGGGAGGAAAACTGAAAATGGCAAACAAACGCGCTTTTGTCGGGATTGATGCCGGAACAACCGGTTGTGCGGTAATGATTTTTGACGAAGCAGGGGTTGCCCTCGGTAAAGGCTATCAAGAATATCCATGCATTGCACCGCGCCCGGGTTGGAATGAACAGGATCTGGATGATGTTTGGTCGGGCATTTGTGCGGCATCGCAGCAGGCGGTCAAAGAAGCAGCTTTGCCCGCAGAAGCTTATGCCTCAATCGGGTTTTCCAGCCAGCGTGGCACATTTGCGATGCTGGATGCCGACAAGAAGCCAATGGCTAATTCCATCGTCTGGAATTGCGGGAGAGCAATCGCCTATCAGGCCATTATTGCCGAACAGATTTCAGCGGAAGATTATCAGACACATACCGGAATGCAGCTCAGCCCACTATGGACTGCCGCCAAAATTGCATGGCTGCGCGATAATGAACCGGCACTGTTCGGAAAGGCCTGCTGGTTTGCCAACGGGCAGGAATATTTCCTGCACCGTTTAGGAGCCGAAGAATGGTTAACCGACCCGGCATCACTCACGCTGAATGGCATGATGGATATCGCGAAGCTCGATTGGAGTGATCGTATCCTCGGTATTATCGGTATCGGACGCGACCGCCTGCCACCTGTGGGCACCCCGTCGGGAATTGCCGGACGGTTGTCAGCACAGGCGGCGATGGATACCGGCCTGCCTGCCGGAACGGTGCTCTGCCGCGGTGCCGGTGATCAGCAATGTGCCGCAATAGGCGCGGGTGTGATCAAGCAGGGTATGGCAGAGTTCACCGTAGGTACTTCAGGTGTGATGGTTGCACATCTGGATAGCGTTGAGCGTATTAAGGGGCGAAATTTGTGGTGGGGCGGCCATGCGGTGCCGGGTGCCTGGGATATTGAGGGCGGCGCATTCAGCCTTGGCGCGTGTCTGAAATGGTGGCGCAATCACTTAGGCCGCAATGAGACCGATGAATCCACCCGGCGCAATGTGAGCCCCTACACCGTGATGGTTGAAGCAGCCGCAAAATCGAAACCGGGTGCCAATGGCGTATTGTTTCACTCGTTCATGGCCAGCCAGGTGACGCCCTATTATGATGCGGCCTCGCGCGGTGGTTTTTTGGGCTTGGGCCTCTATCACGAACGGTCCGACTTGATCCGCGCTTTGCTTGAAGGTTGTGCACACGAAATGCGGATGGTCGTCGGCGCATTCGACAGCGATATCGACGGCGGCATCACCGATTTCCGCCTGACCGGCGGTGGCACAAAATCCGACGGCTTCGTGCAAATCATGACTGATATCATCGGCAAACCCACCCGCGTGACACGCGAACGCGAATGCACTGTGCTGGGTGCGGCCATTTTGGGAGCCTATGGCTCAGGCGCGTTTGCCAGCATCGGAGAGGCGGTGGACGCGATGGTCAAGGTTGAAGGCACATTTGAGCCCAACCCCGCCCTTTCAGATCTCTACGGCGAACAACACCAGATCTACCGTGAATTCTATGAAGCCATGGCAAATGCCGGGGCTTATCAACATCTCGCCGATTTTGCGGCCAGACATTATTGAAAGGGAGAAACGACCATGCCGATACCCGGTATTCGCGGAATGGAGCATGTCGGCATCACCGTGCCAGACATTAATGAGGCCTGCGATTTCTTTGCCAACATCCTTGGGGCCGAGGTGCTGTTCACTGCCGCCACTGACTTTAAAGGCGAAGGTGATTGGATGGCCGAACATTTGAATGTGCATCCGCGATCAGAGATCAAGGAATTCCGCTATGTGCGGTTGGGCAACGGCACCAACCTTGAGGTGTTCCAATATTCAGCCCCGGATCAAATTACCACAGGGCCGCTTAAAAACAGCGATGTCGGCGGGCACCATATGGCGTTCTACGTCGACGATATGACAGCGGCAATCAAGTTCCTGAAGGAGCATGGGGTCAAGGTATTGGCAGAACCGACGTCTTACACGGACGGCCCCAACCTAGGCCTGACATGGTGCTATTTTATGGCGCCATGGGGCCTGCAGTTGGAAATCGTTTCTGCTCCCAAGGGCACCACATTTGACAAAGATGCCAAGGCCGCCGGTCGCCGCCGTTTGTTTGACCCTTCGCGCGCTGCCGAAACCTTGATTTGACCGGCTACCCCAAAGGATACGCCAATGTCCCTCGTCTCTATGGCCCCAATGCTGCGCCATGCCCGCGCCAACCGCTACGGCATCGCTGCCTATAACATGATCGACTACAACAGCGCCCGTGCCGTGATTGACGGGGCCACGGCGTTGGACGCGCCGGTGATTGTGCAAGTATCGGTCAAAACCGTCAAACACTTGGGTTATAAAGCGGTCGCAAGTTTTGTGCGAATGCTGGCTGAAGATGCGCCGGTGCCGGTGGCGCTGCATCTTGATCATTGCACCGATATTGAGGTGATCAAACGCTGCATTGACGCTGGTTGGACGTCCGTCATGTTTGACGGCTCGGCTTTGCCCTTTGCAGAAAATCTTGCCAAATCACAGCAGATTTACGCACTGACGCAATCGGCGGGTGTTGGTCTGGAAGCTGAAATCGGTGCGATCGGCGGCGTTGAAGATGACAAGGTGGTTAATGACGACCAGTCACGGCTGGCCAATTTTGATGAATGTGTGGCGTTTGTGCAAGAGATGCCGGATTTGGCTGTGTTTGCCCCCGCCATCGGCACTGCGCATGGCTTTTACGCGGGCAAGGCCAATATAGCTTATGATCTGCTGAAACGGATTACGGATGCAATCTCAATACCGATTGCGCTGCACGGCGGTACCGGCCTGACAGACGACCAGTTTCACCGCTGCATTGCGCTCGGTTGCGGTAAGGTCAACATTTCCACCATGCACAAGCGGCTGTTTATCGAAGGGTTCGTGGCCCTGAAAGCCCTAAAGCCAAAATTGGAGGAACCCTTGCCATTCATCATCGCGCAATATGACGCGATGAAAGCCGATGTGATGACCTGCATTACCACATTCGGGTCGGCCGGGCGCGCAGCCGCCGCGCAACTGGCAGCATGACCGTGCAGATGCAGGCGTTGATTTTCGATTGCGACGGCGTTCTGGTCGATACCGAACGCGACGGGCACCGTGTGGCGTTCAATCAGGCGTTTCGCGCTGCGGGGCTGGAAACCGAATGGTCGGTGGAGCGCTATGGCGAATTGCTCACAACCGGCGGCGGTAAAGAGCGTATGCGACGGCATTTCAATGAAGTTGGCTGGCCGGACAGCGTGACCGACCGCGATCACTTGATCGCCGAATTGCATCAAGCCAAAACCGGCATTTTTATGCAAATTATCGAAAGCGGTGCCTTGCCGCTCAGGCCCGGTGTGGCGCGAATGGTCGATGCTGCCATTGATTCAGGCCTGCAAGTGGCTGTTTGCTCAACATCCAATGAGCGCGCCGTTGAAGCTGTGGTGCGCGAATTACTTGGCCCCGTACGGGCGCGGCGCATCCAGATTTTTGCAGGTGACGCGGTTGCCAAGAAGAAACCTGATCCAGCGATCTATCGTCTGGCTGCCATTACCCTGAACCTTGATCCTGCCGCTTGCGTGGTGATTGAGGACAGCCATATTGGATTGTCCGCCGCCAAAGCTGCCGGGATGAAATGCATCGTCACCAAATCTGCTTATACCAGCAATGAAAATTTTACCGGCGCTGACCGTGTGGTTGCCGACCTTGATGCTGGCATTAATCTTACCGTTTGCCGATACCTTGTTTCACAGGAGATCATTATGCCGTTGACCGTTATTGCCTCGTTAAAAGCCAAGCCCGGGAAAGAGGCGGCGCTGTTTGCTGCTTTGTCCGTATTGATTGCGCCGACGCGCAACGAGGCAGGCTGTATTTTGTATGAAATGCACCGCAGCCACGAGAACAGCGGCTGGTTTATTTTTAATGAGCTGTGGGAAAGCCGTCCATTGTGGGATGCCCATATGGCCACGCCGCATCTGGTGGCATTCAGCGCCAAACAGGATGATTTGGTGGAAAGTTGGGAATTGTTCTCTGGCGAAAAGGCGGCGTGAGGACATCATGAAAATCACATTTTATGCCCATGCAAGTTTCCGCCTGGAAGGTGACGGCCTGACTGTCATCACCGACCCGTTCACGCCGGCGATTTCGCATTTCGACCCGATCAATGAACCAGCCGATATTGTGTTGATGAGTTCGGCAACCGATGATTTTCACTGTGACGCAAGCCATATCACCGGCAATCCGGAGGTGATCAATACGCTGGTTTTGCCACCCGAAGGCATCACGGTCAAAGGGCTCAAAGTCAAATCCTTTCCGGCAACCGAAAGCCTGACTTTCGACTACCAGTCTGAATATGGCCGTGATCCGGATGCCAATGCGCTTTATCATTTCACAATTGGCGGTCTACGCTTTTTGCATATGGGCGATATTGGCACAAAAGTGCCGCAAGGCCATCTGGACGCATTGAAGGGTCAGGTTGATGTCCTGCTGGCGCTGACCGGCGAACATGCAACGATTGCGCTCGATGATCTCGATGATGCGATAGCGCAAATCAAACCCCGCGCGGTGATCCCGATGCATTATTTCAGCCCAAAGGGTATTTTGAAAATCGAGCCGGTGGAGACGTTCCTTGATCGTTTTCCTGCCGATTGGATTACCAAGGTCGGTAAAACCAGTATGGAACTGACCCCCGATATGCTACCCGCTATCGGCCAGCCGCCGCATATCTGGGTGCTTGAGCAATCACGCTGACCATGCAGCCGGCCACTTACCAACGCAACATGCGGCTGCTCGCGCACAGCGATCAAGGCGGGCGTCCTGACGCTGTGCAGCTGATGGTTCATCGCGGTTTTGGCTATGTTGGCCACATCTTCTCGCGCGGGTTCAGCGTGATCGATTTGCGCGATCCGGTTAACCCAAAAGCAGTGGCGTATATCGAAGCCCCGCCCAACACATGGTGCCTGCATTTGCAAACCCATGACGATTTGCTGCTGGTGGTTCATAACAAGGATATGTTCGCGCAATCCGATATGGCGGATGAGAAAGCCTACTACAAAGGTGGTATCAGCCACCATTCGGGTGGCGCGCGCAACTGGTCGGCGGGTATGGCGGTTTATGATATTTCAAAACCCGATGCCCCGCGCCAGATCGGATTTATGCCGGTCGAAGGCACCGGCCTGCACCGTATTTGGTACACTGGCGGGCGCTGGGCCTATGCTTCCGCCCTGCTGGATGGCTTTACGGATTATATCTTGATTACCATCGATATGGCAGACCCGACAAAGCCTGAAATTGCTGGCCGGTTCTGGCTGCCGGGCATGCATGCAGCTGCTGGCGAGGTGCCAAACTGGCCATTGCCGCAAGGGCGCTTTGGGCTGCATCACCCGATTGTGCACGGCGATATTGCCTATTGCAGTTGGCGTGATGCGTGTTTGGCCATCGTTGATGTGGCTGACCGCACGGCACCTAAACTCATCGCCCACAAAGTCTGGTCGCCGCCTTTTGGCGGCGGCACGCATAATGCACTGCCATTACCAAAGCGTGATCTGTTGGTCGTGGTTGATGAAACCGTGCTCGACCATGGCGAAGACGGGTTCAAGCCGATCTGGATATTTAACAATCAGGAAAAGGCCAACCCAATCAGCATTGCCACATGTCCTGCGCCTCACGACCGCGATTATCACAGTGTCGGCGGCCATTTCGGGCCTCATAACATTCACGAAAACCGGCCCGGCAACTTTATCAGCGAAGACTTGATTTTTGCAACCTACCAGAATGCCGGCGTCAGAGTGTACGATATCCGCGATCCATTCCGCCCGGAGGAAGTCGGCGCTTGTGTGCCGCCGCCGCCCGCCCGCTTGGTAGACCCGCGCCCGAACCGCGCAAATGTGCTGCATTCAGCAGATGTGCATGTGGACATTAACGGCATCGTTTTTTGCACCGATTTTAATGCGGGATTGTCGGTGATGGAGTTTTTAGGTTGAGAATTTAGGGCGACGACATTTGTGGGCTTTCCGGCCTGACAAAGTAGCGCTGCAGCGCTGACGCTGTTGCGGTCAGCTGGCGCGACGTTTGTGGCCCTGCCTTAAACAACACGCCCAGATACAACAGATCAATCAAAAACAATTGGCTGATCCGGCCTTCGATAAAATCGCCGTAGAGGGGAACCGACGGAGTGCTCGAATTCCAGGTGACCAGCACGATTTCGGCTGCCTCAGCGACAGCTGACATCGGGTCAGACGTAATAGCGATGGTAACGCACTTGTTTTCACGCGCAACAGTTAGCGCATTGGCAACAGTGTCAGTTGTGCCGGTGTGCGATATGCCAACCATCACGCCCGTGTGATCCAGATTGGCCGCCGCGATGATCTGCGAATAACCGTCATTATAAGCTATAGCATCAATACCGGCTTTGCTGAACAAATGCACCGCTTCCTGACATATTGCTGCGGCACCACCAACGCCCACAAAGACCACTTTTTTGGCGGCCACTAACGCAACTATTATAGTCTCCATCTGGTCAGCATCGAGCATACGTTGGGTGCCCTGTAAGCAAACTGACAACAGCATGGCCAGATTGCTGCTGGTCTGGATCAGACTATCGCTTTCATCAAGTTCAACTGGAATATTGGTAAAACTGCTATGCGATCCAGCGCCCTCTGCCATTGATAATTTCATATCCTGGAAACCGGCATAGCCAAGCGCGCGACTGACGCGGCTGATTGTGGCTTCGCTGACGCCCATGGTTCGGGCAAGTTCAGTGATCGATTGATCGACGCGGGTTCCTGCCAACTGACGCAGTTGGTCTGCGACAATGCGTTCCGATTTACGCAAACCGCTGTAGCCTGATTGGATACGTTCCAAAAGGCTTCCTTGAGGCAGTCCGTTGGGCCGACCATTTGACAGACCGTTGGGCTGGTTTGGGCTTTTCATGCGCACACTGTCCGTAATTGCGTTAAACCAGTGTAATCACGGAAATAATTTTTCTCAAGTTTAGAATGCCGTTTAAACACTATCTTAGACTATTTCGTTTGTTTCCAATAAGATGTTGGTTGCCGTGAGCAGAATACATGGAAAATTTTGCACGTGTGTCAAAGTGAAATGACTGCAACCTAAAACTGAACGTTGCGACTTGTGAAAATTATTTTCTGGACAAGTTAACGGTGTTAACGTATCAAAACCACGAGAAAAACTGCTATTTTCATCCGTTTGGCAGTATATCGTGGGACAGGTCATGGCAACATTGGCAAAAGACACATCGAGCAATGCGCCCTCGCGGGAACTTTTGGAAAAAATTTTTCGCACGGCTTACAAAATCCGGGTTTTTGAAACCGAAGGCATCAAACTTTATCGCCAAGGCCTCATACGCGGGTATTTCCACCCTTATTTAGGACAGGAAGGAATTGCCACCGGGGTCTGCGCAGCGCTGGTTGACGGGGATTATATTGCTTCGACCCATCGCGGTCACGGCCACTGTATTGCGTGGGGTGCTGATGTGAAGCGCATGGTTGCGGAACTGCTGCAAAAAGATACCGGCTATTGCAAAGGTTACGGCGGATCGATGCACATTGCCGATATTAAGTCGGGTAATCTTGGCGCTAACGGCATTGTAGGGGCAGGTACTCCGCTCGGTGTTGGGGCAGCCCTTGCAGCACAGGTCAAAGGCTCAGACGCCGTAACAGTGACATTTACAACCGACGGCGCCTCAAACAACGGCACCTTTCTTGAATCGCTCAACCTTGCTGCGATCTGGAATTTAAACTTCATTCTGGTGATCGAAAATAATGGATACGCGGTTTCAACGACCATTGAAGAATCCACCCG
Organism: Limoniibacter sp.; assembly: GCA_031374255.1. Classification (GTDB taxonomy): domain Bacteria; phylum Pseudomonadota; class Alphaproteobacteria; order Rhizobiales; family Rhizobiaceae; genus JALOTE01. The sequence continues at coordinate 25,351 of JANMFT010000157.1, forward strand.
AGAAACAGATCTCTACAAACGCGGCTTGGCTATTGGCGTTGAAAGCCATCAGGTCGATGGCAATAACCCGCTGGCGGTTTACGACCTGACATTGGCTGCGGCTAAAACCTGCCGGGCGGGCAAAGGTCCTGTGCTGATCGAAGCCAAGACATTCCGCCATATGGGGCACCATGTGAATGATCCCGGCAAATATATGCCGGAAGAAAAACTGGCCTATTACAAATCCCGGGATCCGGTTGATCGCGCACGTGCCGATCTGATTGAAATGGCAAATGTCTCTGATGAGTTGATCCAGCAAATCGAAGCCGGTGTTGCCGCAGAATTTGACGATGCCGTAGCGTTTTCGCAGGCCAGCGGTGAAATCACGGCTGCGCAGTTTGCTGCATTCGCCGCAGACTATTGACCCCAACGGCGAAAGGAGTTCCACCCTGTGGCACGAGAACTGATGTACCGCGAAGCATTGCGCGAAGCAATTGACGAAGAGATGGCCCGCGATGCATCGGTCTTCATTATAGGCGAAGGCATTGCCGAACGCGGCGGGTCTTACAAAGTCACCGAGGGATTGCTGGCGAAATATGGCGCTAAGCGGGTGCGGGACACACCGATTGCCGAGGCTGGCATGATCGGGGTTGGCGTTGGCGCTGCAATTGCAGGTGCGCGACCGATTGTGGAAATTCTTTATGTCGATTTTGTCATGCTGGGCATGGATATGATCGTCAATCAGGCGGCGAAATTCCGCTTGATGACCGGCGGGGAAGGCCGCGTTCCGTTTGTATTGCGCACACAAGGTGGCGCAGGTGGCGGTGTTGCTGCGCAGCATTCTCAAAGCCTTGAGGCGTTGTTCTACCATATTCCGGGGTTGAAAGTGGTGATGCCGTCCACTCCGGCCGATGCAAAGGGCCTCCTGAAACACGCCTTGCGTCAGATGGATCCCGTGATCTTCATCGAACATAAGCATCTTTACATGACCAAAGGCATGGTGCCGGACGGCGAGCATGTCGTTGAATTCGGCGTGGCTGATATCAAGCGCGCAGGCAAAGATGTCACCATTATTGCGTGGTCCAACATGGTGCCCCGCGCGCTTGAGGCCGCCGAAGAATTGGCGTCACAAGGCATTGATTGCGAAGTGATGGATCCGCGCAGTCTCGTTCCATTGGATAAGTCCGCAATTTTGGCATCGGTCGCCAAAACCAAGCGTGTGGTGATTGTGCAAGAAGCCGTGCGGCGCGGCGGTGTGGCGTCAGATATTGCGTCGATCATACAAGAAGAGGCGTTTTTTGATCTCGACGCGCCGATCCAGATCGTTGCCGGATTAAACGTGCCAATCCCGTTCAATTTGGCATTGGAAAAGGCCAGCGTACCGCAAAAAGACGATGTGGTTGCCGCCGTACACCGCTGCCTTCACCTCGAACTTGCAGCCTAGGAGCCAATCATGACATTGCATGTACTGGAGCGTCTTGCTGCGACAAACCCAGATTGCGAGATTTGGTGGGATAGCTCGCCGCTCGTTTATGCACCATGGAAGGCAGCAACCCTTGCATCTGCTCCAGTCGGTCGCAAAAGCATATGGGATGCGCAACTGACCCGTTTGTTTGATCCTAAAAATGTGCTGCGTGACGGCACGATGGGTTTTCGCGGGGTGACCACCAACCCGCCGCTCTGTTTGCAGGCCCTTCAGGCTGATCCGGATTTTTGGATTGACGAGATCCGCCGTATTGCTGCTGATGGCGGCACTGTTGAGCACGTGTATTGGGCGATTTACCTTGATATCGTGCGGCGCGGGGCTGCGATGATCCGTCCGGTATTTGATGCAACCGGTGGACGTTATGGCTATGTGTCGGGTCAGGTTGACCCGCGCGTGAACTCAGATGCTGCGGCGATGCTGGCGCAGGGCCTGCAATTGGCGGCCATCGCGCCTAATGTGATGGTCAAAATTCCAGGATCGGCAGAAGGTTATACCGTAATCGAAGAGCTGACAGCACGCGGAATTTCCACCAATAACACAACTGCTTTTACCGTGCCGCAATATGTTGCCTGCAGAAACGCGGTATCACGCGGTTTAGCGAGAGCTGACGCAGCCGGAGTAGACATTTCGCGCTGGCGGTCGGTTATTACCCATATGTCGTCACGTCTTGGAAACCTCGGTGATCTGAAGGCTGAAGCCGACGCACGCGGCATTGCTCTGTCGCCTGATGATATATTGCACGCTGAAATGGCGGTTATGAAACGCGCTTATTGGCTTGGCCGCGATGCGAGCCACCCAAGTAAAATGCTGCAATGTTCCATGCGGGTGCAGGATCAGGGTCCAGGTGGAACCGCATCCAGCGGGCATATTGCTGAACTTGCCGGTGGCGATTTTGTCTACACCTGCCCGCCAAGCTATATTGCGCAACTCATGCATGCCGATGATCGTCTGCCGCCATTTGATGTCAATGCCATCGACCGCGAACCACCGGCAGAAGTGATGTCGCGTTTGATGCAATTGCCTTATTTCCGCAAGGCCTATGAGATTGACGGCATGCAACCGGAAGAATTTTCGCAATTTGCAGCTTTTGTTGTCACCGCCGGTGAATTTGCTGCCGCCACCCGCAAGACGGTGGATTTTGTTGCTCGCGCCACAGAACCTGTCCTGTTGCGCGCTGTATGACACGCACGATCAACCACCGTAAGGGAACCGCACATGGCTGATGCAATTTTGGTACCGCAGGTCGGGCAAGATCTGACAGAAGCCATGATCGTCGCAATCAATGTTAAACTGGGCGATAGTGTTGCCAAGGGTGATATTGTTGCAGAAGTTGAAAGCGAAAAGGCGACGTTTGAAGTCGAGGCTTTTGTATCGGGGGTTGTGATTTCGCTGCCGTTTGCCGTCGGTGACATGGCTCCGGTGCTAGAACCCTTGATGCATCTTGGAAAAGCGGGTGAAAGTTTTGGTGCGACTGCTCATATCGATGTCCCCGCTGCCGCCGCTGATGTGCCAACAGCAGAAAAGCCTGCGCCAAGTTCCGCAAAGATAGCGGTTGACAATAGCGGGCGCTCCTCGCCTTTAGCGCGGCGGGTGGCAGCGCAAAACGGAATGCGTGTTGATCAGATGGCAGGCACCGGGCCGCGCGGCGCTGTGGTGATGCGCGATGTGGCGGCTGCGCTTCAAGCCAAACCTGTGTTTGGCGCTCAAACATCTGTACCGCGCGCCGGCCCTGGTATGCAATCCTTACAGGCAGGAACCGGCATACCGGTTATTTTCTTGCATGGCTTTGGCGCTGAAATGGCGGCTTGGCGACCGCTTGTGGCACGAGTTTCTATCGCCAACCCAATGTTCGGTGCAGATCTGGCCGGACATGGCGTGGCACCAATTAAAACCGTAGCTGGATTTGACGCGCTGGTTGATGATATGGCGATGCGCCTTGGCGATACCGGAATGACCAGCGCGCATTTGGTAGGACACTCATTGGGCGCTGCAGTTGCAGTGGCGCTGGCAGATCGCGGCAATATGGATATTCGCTCATTGACGCTGATTGCGCCTGCCGGCCTCGGCCCGTGGATCAACGGCGATTTTGTCACTGGCTTTGCGACGGCAAAAACCGAAGCTGCCTTGCGGATGTGGATGCAACATCTCGTCTATGTGCCCGACCGTTTGGGCGACGCTATGGTGCGCGCAGCTTTTGCAGCCCGAACGGGCCCCACCGCGACGAACGCTTTGGAAATTCTGGCCCGGACGCTTTTCGAATTCAATACGCAATTATTTTCGATCAGGCCTGCGCTGCAACGCTTGAGTTGTACCTGCCGCATAATTCTCGGACTGAAAGATGCCATACTGCGGCCATCTGATGCCAACAGCTTACCGGGTTCCGTTGCCGTGCACCAACTGTTTGACGTGGGCCATTTGCCGCAAGTTGAGGCGACCGCACTTGTGGGACGCTTGATCGCAGAGACCATACGCTCAGTGGGTTGATGTTTGTATGGTTTTTGTCCACTAGCGCAGCGCACTTTGGTTTTGCGCGCGACGGCTGACTGAAAAATGACTATGCAACAAAGTTGTCGGACGATACGTGGATAAGTCGACAGTTGCCTGTTGCTATTTGTCATAATAACCCAACCCAACCATAGCGGGAACGGCCAAAACACCCGATGAGCCAAATCTCACATTCATTTAAAGCACTGATCTTTGATCTTGATGGGACGCTGATTGATAGCGCCCCGGATATGGCAGATGCAGTCAATTTATATTTGGAGGCACAGGGCTGGCACCGCCAAAAAACCAACTATGTCGAGCGTTTTATTGGCCATGGGCCGCGCCGCCTGTTGATGGATATGTTCAGCGAACTTCATCTGCCAACTGATGATACAAGTATTGATGCGGCGCACACGGCATTCATGGCGCACTATTGGGATGCTCCAACACGGCGTACCCGCTTTTACCCGAACGTAAAGGCTGATTTGCTGGCGCTGCATAATGCTGGCATCACGCTTGGTCTTTGCACCAATAAACCGCAGGCGCTGACATTGCGCATTTTGGATCAATTGGCGATTGCGCCACTGTTCAGTGCAGTGGTTGGTGCTGATGCTGTGCCAGCCTGCAAGCCTGATCCCGGCCATCTTTTGGCGGTTGCTGCGAAGATGGGCCTCGAAACCGGAAGATGGGCCTATATTGGTGACAGCGGCATTGATCAGGCAACTGCGAAAGCGGCTGGTGCGCCGTTTTTTGTTGTGCCGTGGGGCAATGGCGCTGACGTCAAAGTGGCAGATGGTCACCGTCTGAGCCGCCTGCGTGATTTTATTTGAGCACCAGCTGATACCTAATTTGAATGACTTTATAAATTATCGAAGTACTGATTTTTATGCATAATTTGGTGATTCCGATGCGATTCGAACGCATGGCCCCCAGATTAGGAATTATCACACAATTGGTTATCGTCAGTTATCCGTGGGTATCGGAAATTCATAACGCTATGATTTTATTATGTATTAATGTTGACCTACGCGCAGCTACGTTTAGGTAATCTTGCACCCGCGGATAAAAAGGGCCGCTCCCCGCGGACGGTTGAGGGATATAATAGCCATATAGAAATCCATCTAAGGGCTTTGCATAATTGATCACTGAAATGACTTATTGCCAACTATCTACAATTATACCGCGAAGTTTAGCGTGAGCTGAGAGGGCAAAACACAGCCGTATACATCGATAAAAATGCCGAGGAAACTCGCGATCACATCCACAATTTCGGGGGTAATCGGCAAATTAGGGTTGTTGTATGTGGCCAGATTGGCATCCCGATTGTCAGAGGGGACAACCTTGAGCACGTGATTGACGTCTAGGATAGGAAACAGCGCCGCGTTTGGTGCGCCATCTGCTGTGTGGCAGCCTCTGCCTTAGCCAAGGCAGCGATGCCATCATTAAGCGTCACCGCTAAAGGGGCGTTATTACTAATTGCGTTTACAAAGGCGACCCATTCGGCTGCGCAGGCGGGTATATAGCGCTCCAAGAAAATGTAAGTGGGCTTTGCGCAGGAAACGCTCGCGAGCATGGATTTAAAGACAGTGTAATCCAGCACTTCAACACGTCGACTTTTTTAATGACCGCGATCCGCCCTTCGGTATCAACCAATGTCATGATTGCAGCATCGACATCGCCAGCTGGGCCAATCGCAGTGTCAACCATGGACGTGCATTTCAGCGATCATTTCCGGCGTGCTGTTCCTGAACGGCACTCCTGATGGCGCAGTAAGCACCGTCTTTCCAAACCCTTGCGGCTATGTTGCACTAAGCACTACGTTTAAGGCCGGATGCGTCCGCCAATTTTGCGGCGGCAACTGTTTCAGAGCAGAGTTTTTTGTGTTTTCTGCTCACTGGTTTGAAAATTCCGGAAACAATTTTGCCAGACATTCGCGGCCGGCTTTTGCAATTCCACGCTCTGTTATCAATCCTGTCACAAGCCGCGCAGGTGTCACATCAAACGCCGGATTTGCAGCCGGTGAATTTTCCGGGCTGATGCGGATGGAAGCCAACTTGCCTTCTTTATTTTTGCCCTGAACATAAGACACTTCCTCTGAACTGCGTTCTTCAATCGGTATTTCACGAACGCCGTCATCCACCCTCCAATCAATGGTCGGCGAAGGGAGAGCCACATAAAACGGCACATTATTATCAAAAGCGGCAAGGGCTTTCAGATAAGTGCCGATCTTGTTGCAGACGTCTCCCGTTGCGGTGGTTCTATCTGTTCCGACGATCACCATATCAACCATGCCATGCTGCATCAAATGGCCACCGGCATTGTCGACGATTAAATGATGCGGGATGTTATGGCCGGCCATTTCCCAGGCGGTTAAATGCGCGCCTTGGTTGCGCGGGCGGGTTTCATCGACCCAGACATGAACATCAATGCCCTTGGCAACGGCCTTATAAATAGGCGCGGTTGCAGTGCCCCAATCGACGGTAGCGAGCCAACCGGCATTGCAATGGGTTAGAATGTTGACCGGCCCACTATTTTTATGTTTGGAGATCTCTTCGATGATGGCAACACCGTGGTCACCTATGGCTGAGTTCATCGCCACATCTTCGTTGGATACGTCAACAGCGCGCACATAAGCAGCGTCAACACGTTGGCTGGCCGGCAAAGGCATCAATCGCTTAGCCATATCTTCCAGCGCCCAGCGCAAGTTAACCGCCGTTGGCCGCGTTGCGCCCAAAACTTCAACTGCACGCGCGAGCCCCTTGTCAGAAGCGTCTTCGCGCATTGCCAGCGCCAAACCATAAGATGCCGTTGCACCAATCAATGGTGCGCCGCGCACCCACATATCGCGGATGGCTAAGGCTGCATCATTAAGTGATTTCAGATCGATAAACACAAACTCATGCGGCAGCCGTGCCTGGTCAATAATCCTCACCGTTTTACCGTCCTCACCAAGCCAAATCGAACGGTAATGCGTGTCACCTACCTTCATAAATAAGTCCTTTGTTCAATTTGATTAGCAATATCTACAAGATCGGCCATCGAAAGCGAGCTTCGCTCAACGGCGGCAATACGGCCGAAGGCAAGGGCGCGGGCTTCGGCTGTCGCGCGGCGGTTTTCGTTTGTGATGGCTTCTAAATCTTCAACATGGGCAAGGCCCAAAATACGGCGGTGCATTTCAACACCGATAAAGCCGAGCCCGTCGTGCCATATGTTTGCAAGCAGGCGGGCGCAGGCGCTATCGGCTCCGTCAAAATCCCCTGCGGTTTCAAACAGGGATTTTTCATATAAAATGCCTGTGCGTTTTGTGCGCCATAGTAATTTGAACTCCGCACTGAATATGCCCCAAATATCAGCAAAAACGCCCATCAACCATGCGCGGTATTCTGCTCTATCGCCATTCGTTTTTTCATGTCCGGATTGGGCAAAAAACGCCAATAAAATATTGGCGAGCAGCATGCCGACATCAAATCCAAACGGGCCGTAAATTGCAAATTCGGGATCAATAACTTGGCTGTCTTCACCCGTCACCATGATGGAACCTGAGTGTAAATCACCGTGCACCAAGGTTTCAGTTTTGGTGACAAACAAATGCTTCATTTCCTGAGCAACAATGCGCAATGCGCGGTCGGCGCGAAGAGTTGCAATCATTGGCTTTAAGCCCGGCGTATGCCGGTTAAGTTTGGCAGCAAAATATGGATCTGAAAACACAAGGTTTTCAGTGATGTCTGCCAGCGCTGTATTATCAGCAAACAGCACCATATCAGCGCGCACATCCGTGCCATTCATAGCCAGTGCTGAACCGGCGAAGAGTGAGCGCGCCAAAAACAATCCCATATGCTGCGCAAGGTTTGGGTGCTGAACGCCTGAAACAACGCTTTTGCGAAAGATCACATGCGGAGCTAGAAACTGCATTACAATCAGAGCCTGCGCCTCATCATAATGATAGATTTCAGGCACGCGGCCGGGGTCGCGGAGCGCATGGCGTTTTAAAGCGTGATACTCAAAAAATGAGCGCTTTAAGGGAAGCGGCCAGCTTTCACCAACAAGCCTCACATAGGGCAAGGCCTGTTTAACGATAACGCTACCGGTTGGGCCAGTGACGATAAAAACCAAATTCAAATTGCCGTCGCCAACCTCGCGCACAGACCAAGCCGCAATATTTTCACCTACGCGGCTTGTCACCGCTTCAATATGGGCAAGGCGGGCTGGCAAAGTTTCAACAGTAAACGGCTGGTAAGACTGGTGTTCCATCGTCGCCTCAAATCAAACCATATTGGCGGGCTTTATTTTTCAAGAACGGCAAGCCCTCTCCCAAAACCACATCGCGGCTTTCTGCAACCGGTCGCCATACCGCCAATCCATAGGCTATTTCCGGTGGCATATCGATGAAACTTTCCATCGCCAAACCGCCGTCAAAGCCAATTGCGGCCAATCCGCCGTAGATCTCATCCCAGCGCACATTACCCGCGCCCGGCGTGCCACGATCGCTTTCTGAAAGATGGATATATTTCAAATGATCACGGCCATCGAGAATGCCTTTGGCAATGCCGCGCTCCTCAATGTTCATATGATAGGTATCAAGGTGCAAAAATATATTGTCTGAACCAACCTTCTCAATCATCGCCACGCCTTGCGCCGCTGTATTCAGGAGATGATTTTCGTAGCGGTTGACGGGTTCAATACCAAAGCCCAGCCCCAAATTTTTGGCATGAGAAGCAGCGTAGCTGAGCACCCGCGCCACGCTATCAAGCTCGGCTACAGTCGGCGGAACACCCGTGCGCTGGCCAATACCGCCATAGGTAACGCCCGTGAGCGCTTCGGCGCCCATGGCAGCTGTCACATCAAGAGCCAGCCGCAGAAATGCTTTGGCTTGTTCAGGATGGGTGGACGCCCAAGCGCCTTCAGGCAAACCGAGAGAGCAACACGCTGGCATATGATGTTTGGCAAGCAAAGCGCGGCTGTGCGCGGTATCGACAATGGCCGGAGACAACAACGCAATTTCAATAAAATCCATGCCGGTTTCAACCGCAGCAGCAACGGCTCGTTCAGCGCCTTGCCTGTCCCAGTGCATGGTCCACATTGACGTGTGAACCCCAAAACCCTTCATTAATGCGCCCTCCCAAGCTGCCACCACAATCACCATACCCCGGGCGCAACCGTCAATACGCGGTTTTCTAAAATTCACATTGCGCTAGCGCCCATATTTGATTTAGCTTTTCAATGAACGGCAGCATTAATATGGCTCCACTTCGACCTGTTTGGCTTGCAGCAAAATATGGCGCGTTTAAAAATTCCATCCGGCTCTGGCGCGAGGTGGCGCTTGTTTTGGTGTCAACGCTCTGATATTGTTTAATAATTCTAATTTAATTATTATTGCCACTAGATATTTTCAAAAGAGCGGTTAGCAATTGTAAGGCATGTGCCCCCTGGGAGAGGGGTTTTAATTTGGGAGAGTTTTATGAAAACAAAATTATTGCTCGCGGCAACCGCCGCCGCTGCTTTAACAACCGCTTTCTTTGTCGTGCCGGGCATTTCAGCTGAGCCAAAGAAAATCGCTACCGTTGTAAAAATCGCTGGTATTCAATGGTTTAACCGTATGGAAGAAGGTGTGAAGAAGTACGCAGCTGATACTGGCGCAAACGCATTCCAAACCGGGCCTGCCCAAGCTGATCCGCAGCAACAGGTTGCGCTGATTGAAGATATGATTGCGCAAGGCGTCAATGCACTTGCCGTTGTGCCAATGTCACCGGAAGCTCTTGAACCTGTTTTGAAACGCGCCATGGACGCTGGCATAACTGTTATCACCCATGAGGCTGCCAGCCAGCAAAACACCTCTTACGATCTTGAGGCCTTTAAGAACGAAGATTTTGGCGCCAATTTGATGAAACAAATGGCTGAATGCATGGGCGGCGAAGGTGAATATGCCGTATTCGTGGGATCGCTTACATCACAGACCCATAATCAATGGGTTGATGGCGGCATTGCCTACCAGAAAGCCAACTTCCCGAAAATGACGCTTGTGGGCGACAAAAATGAAACTGCGGACGACCAGCAGAAAGCCTACGAAAAAGCACAGGAAGTTTTGCGCGCATTCCCGAACATCAAAGGCATGCAGGGTTCCGCTTCAACCGACGTAGCAGGCATTGGCCTTGCTATTGAAGAGCGCGGCCTTGCAGACAAAACCTGTGTTTTCGGCACGTCACTGCCATCAATTGCCGGTCAGTATTTAGACACTGGCGCTGTTGACGGCATCGGCTTCTGGGACCCGTCGATTGCCGGATACGCCATGAACGTGCTGGCCCAAATGGTGATGGATGGTAAAACCGTAACCGATGGCATGGACCTTGGTTTGCCGGGCTACAATAAGATCACGCTTGATGGCAAAGTGATTTACGGTCAGGCTTTTGTGAACGTGAACAAAGCCAACATGAAAGATTACCCGTTCTAATTCATTCCAGCTTGTCTGGGGCAGTGAAAGCTGCCCCGTTTTTGCTTGTAGAATGTTATGTTTGCCAACGATCCGCTTGTCATAGCGGGAAAGCCTTTCCATGTCCCAAATGCCGGTTGCGCCTGATTTGGTTTCGTTTAGTGGCGTGACAAAAACCTATTCCGGTATCACGGCCCTAGATGGGGTAAGCTTTGTCATTAAGCGTGGCGAGGCTGTGTGTCTGGCTGGCGAAAACGGGTCAGGTAAGTCCACATTAATCAAAATTTTGGCAGGTGTGGAGCGCCCCGACCGCGGTAAGATTATGTTTTCGGGCGTTGAACAGGTCGCTCTTAATCCGCGCCTGTCAGCCGCTTCCGGTATTAAAGTCATCTTCCAAGATTTTTCACTGTTCCCAAACTTGAGTGTTGCTGAAAACATCGCCTTTAGTGCTGAAATTTCCACGGGTGCAACTTGGTTTAACCGCGCCCGCATTCAAACATTGGCTGCAGCAACGATGAAACGCGTTGGTGTGGAACTTAATCTTAATGCGCCGGTGGAAACCCTTTCTGTTGCCCACAAACAACTCGTTGCAATTTGCCGCGCTTTGGCAACCGATGCACAATTGATCATCATGGATGAACCGACAACTGCGCTCACCGAAAAGGAAGTACGTGCGCTGCTCACCATCATACGTCGCCTCAAGGCAGATGGGGTTGCAGTGCTGTTTGTCAGCCATAAACTCGCTGAAGTTTTGGAGGTTTGCGAAAGCGTTGTGGTTTTGCGTAATGGCAAAAAAGTTGCGGATGGCCCGGCCAGCGAATTTGATGCCGCCAAACTCACCCGCCATATGACCGGGCGCGATGTGGCCTCTGCTGCGCCAACGCCGATTGATCAATCAGCGCCAGAATTAATGCGTGTGGAAGATCTGGGCAAAGCGGGTGCATTTGAAAGCGTATCATTTGCGCTGCATCAAGGCGAAGTGCTCGGAATTTCCGGCCTATTGGGCTCCGGTCGCACGGCCTTGGCGAAGGCTTTGTTTGGTTTGGTTGCACCAGACTCGGGTAGCATAACACTAGACAACCAAAAAATTGTTTTGGGTGATCCTCTCAAAGCCGCCGCCGCAGGTATCGGCTATGTGCCGGAGGACCGGCTGACCGAAGGCTTGTTTTTATTGCAACCCATCGCGCGCAATGTGGCGATAGGCCGGTTGGAGGCGCACACAGCTGGCGGCGGCATGTTAAATTTGCAATCTCTTTGGGGTGAAACCGCAGATTGGCTCAAACGCTTGAAAGTTAAAGCCGCCAATATCGAAGCGCCGGTGCGGTCACTTTCAGGTGGCAACCAACAGCGCGTTGTGTTGGCGCGATGGCTGGCACGCGGGCCGAAAGTGCTTGTGCTCAATGGCCCCAGTGTTGGCGTAGACGTTGGCTCAAAGGCTGAAATTCATGAGATCATTGCGGGGCTATCAGCTCAAGGGCTTGGCGTTATTGTGATCTCGGATGACTTGCCGGAATTACTTTCGACCTGCCACCGGATATTGGTGATGAAAGAAGGAAAAATCATTGATGATGTGGCCGGAAACGCCATCACCGAAGTGGATCTTGCCCATAGGCTGGCGTCATAAATGATGGATGTCATTCGCAAAAATTTGGCGCGCAATGAAACTCTGGTTTTGCTGGTTATTCTTGGTTTTTGCGTTTTGGCGGCGGTTTCTGACCGCGGCTTTTTATCTGTGCCAACAATGACAGATTTGCTGCGCGGCTCAATCGTGCTGACCATTTTTGCAGTAGCGGCCATGTTGGTTCTGGTATCGGGCGGCATTGATGTCTCATTCACAGCCATTGCCGCATTTACCATGTATGCCACCGCCATGTTGCTCAACACGTATGCGCCGGGGGTGCCGTGGTATCTGGCAATTCTACTTGGAATGTTGATTGGCGCTACACTCGGCTGCATCAACGGCATCTTAATTGCCGGGTTTGGCTTGCCGACACTGATTGTCACTCTTGGCACATTGTCAATATTCCGAGGTTTTATGCTGACATTCATTGGCCAAAAACAAATCACCACTTTGCCGCCCGGCATGCGTGAGTTTGGCCGCATGATGATGATCCGCGGCGAGAATGCAGACGGCTCGTTTTATGCGTTGCCATGGGCTTTTGCCGCAACAGTTTTAGTCGTCGTTTTGACGTGGTTTATCTTACAGAAAACCATGATGGGGCGTTCTATTTTTGCCATCGGCGGCTCCGTTGAGAGCGCACGGCGCATCGGCATTAACGTGCGAGGCACGCAATTTTTTATCTATGTTTATGTTGGCGCATTGGCTGGCTTAGCCGGCATTATTCATTCATCGATGGCGCGGGTTGCCAATCCGTTTGATTTGGTGGGTCTGGAACTTTACGTGATTGCGGCTGTCGTGCTCGGAGGCGCACGGCTGGCAGGCGGCTATGGCACGCTTAGCGGAACCATGCTCGGCGTCGCGCTGATTGTGCTGGTGCGCAATAGTCTGGTTGTGATTGGCGTGCCGGCGACGTGGCAATCCGTTGCGGTTGGTATTTTGATCTTGATCGGCACGGGCTTGCCCGCATGGCAGGCCAAACGCACTGCCGCAAAAGCGGCATAAAGGGCAAAACCATGGAACATCAAAGGCGCCTTCAAACCTTTATGAGCACGCTCATAGCATCGCCGGAAGCGAGACTTGCAGTTATTGCGGTGCTGGTTTTTGGCGTGATGGCAGCCTTATCGCCTGACCGGTTTTTGTCGGCTCAAAACATGACGTCGATGGCCTTTCAATTTCCTGAGTTTGCTATTTTGGCACTTGCTATGACCCTCACCATGCTGACCGGCGGCATTGATTTGTCTGTGGTTGGCATCGGCAATTTATCGGCGATCATCGCGGCAACACTCCTTACCACCTATGCCAGCGCTGGCTTGACCGGCACGGATGCTTTGATGTGGTACGGCCTTGCTTTTGGTGCTGCATTGTTGGTGGGCGCAAGCGCAGGTTTGCTGAATGGTGTTTTGATTGCAGTGCTTGGCTTGCCGGCTATTTTGGCAACACTTGGTACGGGATTGATTTTCACCGGGCTTGCCGTTGTGCTCACAAATGGCAGCGCGGTGATGGGCTTTCCGGCAGTGGTGGCATTTCTGGGCAATGGCCTGATTTTCGGTATTCCAGTGCCTTTGATCTTGTTTGCGGTGCTGGCTGCGGGCTTGTCATTTGTGCTTACGCGCACCGGCTTTGGCCTTAAGGTGCAAATGTTTGGCGCCAATCCGCTTGCCGCACGTTTTGCGGCCATTGATATTACGTCAATGCTGCTCCGCGTTTATATCAGTTCCGGTGTGCTGGCCGCCATTGCCGGTATGCTGGTGATGAGCCGCGCCAACTCGGCCAAGGCCGATTATGGTTCCAGCTACTTACTGCTTGCCGTCTTGATTGCCGTTCTTGGCGGGGTTAACCCTTATGGTGGTTACGGCCGCGTCATTGGCGTGGTTCTGGCGGTTCTGTCGATGCAGTTTTTGTCATCGGGCCTCAACATGCTCGGCGTTTCAAATTTTTCACGTGAGCTGATTTGGGGGGCGCTGCTGATACTGGTGATGATCATCAATACGCGGCCAGATCTGCTTAACCCGTTCAACGCGCTGCGCGCCAAACCTTAATGATGTCGGAGGAAACCAATGAAAAAAATTCTCAATAACCCGGTTGATTATGTTGATGAAACACTCGCCGGTTTGATTGCTGCGCATCCTGATCATTACCGGTTGCATGGCGATACCGGCCGCGTTGTCGCCCGAGCAAAAAATTATGCAAAGGTTGCGGATGCCAAAGGCAAGGTTGGGATTGTGTCTGGCGGTGGTTCCGGCCATTTACCGGTTTTCACAGGCTATGTTGGCCACGGCTTGCTTGATGCCTGCGCTATCGGCGATGTATTTGCCTCGCCCTCGGCTGACCATATGGCCGACGCCATCCGCGCGGCCGACCAAGGGGCAGGGGTGCTGCGCCTGTATGGCAATTACGGCGGCGATATCATGAATTTTGATATGGCGGGTGATCTTGTTGAATTTGACGATATCACTTGCACAACTGTGATGCTGGCAGATGATGTAGCGTCCGCGAAACCCGAAGAAGCCGCAAAACGCCGCGGTGTTGCCGGTATGGTTTACGCATTTAAAATCGCCGGTGCTGCTGCTGAAGCAGGCCATGATCTGGCAACGGTCACCGCCGTTGCGCAAAAAGCAGCAGATGCCTGCCGTTCGATTGGCGCGGCGCTGTCGTCCTGCACTGTGCCACAAGCCGGAAAGCC
>JANMFT010000162.1:0-25497 GCA_031374255.1 Limoniibacter sp.
CACGCTTCGCGATGTTGTTGATGAAGTTGGCTACAGCGCGGTGCGGTTTATGATGCTGTACCGGAAGGCCGAAGCGCCGCTTGATTTTGATTTTGCAAAAGTCACCGAGCAATCAAAGGACAATCCGGTTTTCTATGTTCAATATGCGTCGGCGCGGTCTGCATCCGTGTTCCGGCAGGCGGGTGAAGCTTTTGGCGAAGAGTTTGCCAAGCCGGTGCTGACAGCAAGCGACACGCATTTGCTCAGCGACCAAAGCGAGATTGATTTGATTCGGATGGTAGCCAATTGGCCGCGCGTAGTGGAGCTCGCCAGCCGCGCAATGGAGCCGCATCGCATCGCGTTTTTCCTTTATGAACTGGCCAGTGCATTCCACGGCCATTGGAATAAAGGAAATGATGCGCCGGAATTACGTTTTATTAAGCACGATCATAGAGAATTGACAAAAGCACGTTTGGGTTTGGTTCAGGCCGTCCGCAATGTGCTCAATGCCGGTTTGGCGATTGTCGGAGCGGATGCGCCAACTGAGATGCGATAATATCGCCTCAAAAAACGCATCTTTGTTTGCCCACACTGAGAGGATATCGCCTCTTAGAGTGGTTTTCGTCGCCACCACCGGCTAAATCGTGAGAGTGGTACAATGACCGATCGTAATTCTAATCTATCCCTTCGTCCGCGCGATGCTGAGCGTTATGCAGAGCTGTCCGACCTACTGGGAGATATCGGCGCAGATGTGCCCATTGCACCACGCGATCACGGTTTTGATCTGGAGCAGACCCCGTCGCTGGAAAGTGTTTTGGCAAATGTCGATGCCAATTACTTGGCTCGTCCGCGTGAGGTTTTGCTTGGTGGATTAGTTGCACCAAAAGACTGGAATGCAAATCAAAGCGCATTTTCACGCGCTACTCCTACTGCCGCACCCTTGGAGCCAAAAGTGCTTGATGCTTGGGATTTGCGTCCCGCATTAGAGCCAGAGGCAAATGTCGAGACAGAATTATTTGAAATTGAAGTTGTTGAAGAAACCAATGTGCCAGCGCGAGCCTTAGAGGCGGCCATTGAAAATGTGGCGGCCGATGATGAAGACGCTTTCTTGTCAGCACTGGACGGACTTGAGGATGATATTTTAGGTGATGCTGAATTATCAGACTACGCTGATCCCTTTGAGGTCGAAATTACCGGGTCTGCGGAAGTTAATGCAGCAGAGCCTGAAGTTGTTCATATTAAAGTTGCCGAGGCATTCGAGCCGATCGCAGATTTAGACGAAACGTTTGATGATTCAATTTTTGATGATCTGCCTGATTTAACGCCTGATACAATGGCATCTGCCAACGCGCCGGCCGCAGAGCATTTGTTTGAAGAGCCGGAATTTGAAGACATTGATTTCGATTTGCCTCCGGCAGCAGCGGCAACAACGGAGTCTATGGGTGCTCCTACAACTTACACGGGTTCACAATCTACGATTGCCGCAACGGCTGTCTCAGGTGGTCTTGGAGCCGTTTGGGGTTCAATTCGGGCCAATGCCTCGCGCGAAACTCATGCCGATGCGGGTGATTTGCCAGTAACGGCTTTACCAGCGGCGCATAATTCAGCGGCAAATGCCGAGCTAGTGTTTCCAAATACTGCGACACCCTATGATGATGTTCCCGTGACAGGTTCATTAAAAGTTCCGGATTTTATTGCACCTGAAACAAATGTGCCCCAGCGTTCAATGGGTTTTGACGAGTTTGAAATCGATGAATTCAAACCAACGCGCGTTTCAGTGCCTGTCGATGTCAGCCTTTCAAATGCGACAGCGCATCCTGAAACCATCGTACACGAACCCGTCAGGAATCAGCCTGCCGTAACGCAACAAGCGGCTGAAGACGCGCTTGACGATCTCGATTTTGGCAATGCGTTTGATGATGATTTCAGCCCGACAGACGAGCTGGCAGACCTGGTTGGATCAAACGTTACAACTGACCCTTTAATGCCAAGCGCAAAGGATAATGATTTTGCTCCGATGCCGGAAATGCCTCCTATTGTTGCAGCGCGCAGTGGTCGTGGGAAATGGATGGCAATCGGTGCTTTTGGTTTGGCGCTGGTTGGCGGATTGGCACTTTATGGCTCATCAGGCGATCCTACCGATATGAACGTCGAGCCGGCAGTTGTTCGCGCTGACAATGAACCGGTGCGTGTCGCGCCTGAAAATCCCGGCGGAACTGTTGTTCCAAACCAAGACAGAGTTGTATTTAACGAAGTTGGCGGCAGCAATGCAGTGCCGGAACAGCCGCAAGAAACGTTAGTTGATAGCCGCCAAGAGCCAGCCATTGCCGCAGCGCCGGTTAAAGAAGAAGACCGGGTTTTAAATGGCGATAACAGTGCTGAACTGGCCGCGCCTGAAGGCACCGCAATTGCGCCGCGCTCAGTACAAACCGTAACTGTCCGGCCTGATGGCACTTTAGTTGCCAACCCGCCGGTAGAGCAGGCTGCTGCAGCCCCACAAGCTGAAGTTGTGCCTGAGACACGCCCGGAAACGACTGCCGCCCAACCTATGCCTGAATCCACAAACCCTGTGGCAGAAATCGCAGCAGCTTCCGTCCCTGAAACGCCTGTGGCAGAAACACCAACTCTTGAGGCCCCTGTGGCTGAAGCGCCTGTTGTAGAAGAAACAATAGCAGCAAAAGTGCCAGCCAAAGTTGTTGAAACCAAACCCGTTGTCCAAAAAGCCAAAGTTAAAGCCCCTAAGGCTGAAGCAAAAGCACTGGACGCCGTCCCATCGCGCCCGTCAGACCAACCGGTCAATGTTTTAAATGGTGATGCACCTGCTTTGCCGGAACAGCCCGCAGAGCAACAAACTGCATCAGTTGAACCTGCTGCTGCTGACGCATTAGCTGCCGGTGTTTACGCAATTCAAATCGCCTCTACGCCGAGTGAAGAGGCCGCAACTTCAACTCTTCGAAGCCTCTCGCGTAAGTATGGATCAATCCTTGCCGGTAAGGATTATGCCATCCAGCGCGCCGAAGTTCCGGGTAAAGGTACGATGTATCGAGTGCGTATTTTGGCCGGTTCTAAAGCAGACGCCGGTAAACTCTGTTCACGCTATAAATCAGCTGGTGGTTCTTGCTTCGTAACACGCTAAACTTTGTGTATTCTTTGAGGTTATGATGCCCGCACCATCTTCTGCTATTTTTGGTTTCCTCGGTCACACATTGTCGGCGGAGGAAACCAAGTTTTTCACTCGTGTGCAACCTTGGGGTTACATATTATTTGCCCGTAACATTGATAATGCAGCGCAAATCCGCGCGCTGACGGCCAGCCTGCGTGGATTGTCGGGCCGCAAAAATGTGCCCATTTTTATTGATCAGGAAGGTGGACGCGTCCAGCGCATCAAAGCGCCGCTCGCGCCGCTTTACCCAACGGGCCGACAAATTGGCGATATTTATCGCAAGAGCAACAATATGGGCCTTCGCGCCGCTTGGCTTATGTCACGGCTGCATGCTTTCGATTTGGCTGCCTATGGCATTAACGCCGATTGTCTGCCGGTATTGGATGTGCCGGTTGAAGGCGCGCATGACGTCATTGGTGATCGCGCCTATAGCCACAGTGCCCGTGAAGTGGCCGAAATTGGAATGGCCGCTGCTGACGGGCTTGTTGCAGGCGGTGTTTTGCCGGTCATAAAGCACATACCCGGCCATGGCCGCGGTGCGGCGGACAGTCATTTGGATTTGCCGGTGGTGACAACCAGCCATGATGAGCTTTCGAAGACTGATTTCGTACCGTTCAAAGCTCTTGCTCATATGCCTTTGGCTATGACAGCGCATATTACTTACTCTGACATCGACGCCAAGGCGCCTGCAACGCTTTCCAAAAGGGTCATCAAGCAGATTATTCGCAAAGAAATTGGCTTTGATGGGCTTTTAATGAGCGATGACGTGTCGATGAAAGCGCTTTCTGGGGATTTTGCATTACGCACTGGTGCAATTTTGCGCGCAGGCTGCGATATCGTTTTGCATTGTAACGGCGATATGGCTGAAATGGTGGCGGTGGCCGCTGAGATCAGCCCACTGAAAGGCAAGGCATTGAAGCGGGCAAAACGCGCGCTGAAATGGCTGGACAAAGGTAAAGAAGCCAATGAAGGCGCATTGCGCGAAGAGTTTGCTGCGATGTTCAACTGAGACCTTGCCGGTTTCAGGCGGCAACGCATGACCGCGCGCCAGACCGCTGCCAAAGCCACCCGTGATGGCAATTTTGAAGGCATGTGGGGCGAGGACGATGCGCCTGATGCCAACGAGCGGCTAACACTCGATATTTCCGGTTTTGAAGGCCCGCTGGACTTGCTGCTGCATTTGGCGCGTGAGCAAAAAGTTGATCTTCTTCAAATCTCTGTTTTGGAACTTGCCGAGCAGTATTTGGTTTTTGTTGAACAGGCGCGCGCATTGCGGCTTGATCTGGCTGCTGATTATCTCGTGATGGCGGCGTGGCTGGCTTACCTCAAATCACGACTGCTGCTGCCGAAACTCGACAATGGCAAGGCTGAGCCAGTTGAGGAGCTTGCATCGCTTTTGCAATTCCGTCTGAAACGCCTCGAAGCTATGCGCAAAGTCGCCGCCGCATTGATGGCAGGAAATGTTCTCGGCCGTGATGTATTTGAGCGCGGCGCGCCGGAAGCCATCATCACCACCGACGACAGCACGTTCACCGCAACGCTGTACGATTTGCTTTCTGCTTATGCGGATATGCGGGTGCGCGGCGTTAATTCGTCGATCACAATTAAGCTACGCCGCGTATGGGCACTCAAAGAAGCGCGCGATATTTTGCAGCGTTTAATCGGCCAAGTGGACGATTGGACAGACCTTGATCATTGGCTGATCCAGTATATCACCGCGCCGGAAGAACGCGCCACCGCCATCGCCAGTTCGTTTGCCGCCAGCCTTGAACTGGTCAAAGAGCGGATCATCGACTTAAAACAAGACAGTGCCTTTGGCCCGCTTATGCTGCGCAAAGCAGTTGTGGCCCACAAAGCGGGAGACGCATAATGGATGACATGGATCAGGGCCAAGCGGCGACATCCGAAGATGTGCATGATGACACGAACTTTGCAGGTTCCATGTTTGAAAATCCTGCGGCGCGCCTGCAACGCGCTGAAACCGCGCGGATGATTGAGGCGCTGATTTTTGCGTCAGCTGAACCCGTGAGCCGCAAAGCCTTGGAATCAAGACTGCCTGAGGGCACAGAAATTTCAGGCGCGCTGCACCATCTGGCTGAGGTTTACTCAAAACGCGGCGTCAATCTTGTAGAACATGCGGGCCATTATGCATTCCGCACGGCGAGCGATCTATCGTTTTTGCTTAACCGCGACACTGAAACCCGCAAAAAACTTTCCCGCGCAGCGCTCGAAGTGATGGCGATTATTGCTTACCATCAGCCAGTCACGCGCGCGGAAATTGAAGAAGTGCGCGGTGTTGATACATCTAAAGGCACGCTGGATATCTTACTGGAATCAGGCTGGGTTAAAATGCGTGGCCGACGCCGGACGCCGGGCCGTCCCGTCACTTACGGCACAACGCTTGAATTCCTCAGCCATTTTGGTCTTGAAACATTGTCAGATTTGCCGGGTTTGGAAGAACTCAAAGGGGCAGGGCTGCTTACGGTGCGTGTGCCTGAACAATTCCGTATGCCATCGCCTTCGGCTGATGCTGAAGCACTTTCAGACGATGAAGATGCTCTGACAGATATTGATCTTGAGGAACTTGGATTGCTCACTCCAAGGATTGTTGACTCGGATAGTCAAGAATGATTGATCGGTTTTTATGACCGATTTGACTATAGCCATTTAACATGAATGCCATTGACCCCCGCGCGCCGCGCCAGCCGGTTGGCGTTTCCTTTGCGGCCAGCCTCGGCTTTGACCAAATTTGCCACAGCTATTCATCGGGTGCGCAAATCCTGCATGATATTTCCTTGGATGTTGAACCGGGAAAAATCCTGTGTCTGCTTGGGCCATCCGGCTCCGGCAAAAGCACACTTCTCGGTATTGCCAGCGGTGTTGAGCGCCAAACCAGTGGTCGAGTGACCATGAACGGTACAGAAATTGCCGGGCCTAATGTGTTTCTGCCGCCCGAAAAGCGTTCCATTGGCATGGTGTTTCAAGATTATGCGTTGTTTCCGCATATGACACTGGCACAAAATGTGGCCTACGGTCTCAACAAATTGTCCCGCGCAGAGGCACGAGAATCGGCATTTCGCGCTTTAGAACGTGTGGGGCTGACGGGTTTTGCCGACCGTTATCCGCATGAGATTTCCGGCGGTGAGCAACAGCGTGTGGCTTTGGCTCGGGCCCTCGCACCACGGCCGGCAATTTTGCTGCTGGATGAGCCGTTCTCCGGCCTCGACTCGCGGCTTCGTGATGCCATTCGCGGCGAAACGTTATCTGCGCTGCGGGAAAGTCGCGCTACTGCCATAATCGTCACGCATGATGCCAAGGAAGCCATGATGCTGGGCGACAGGCTTGCGCTTTTGAACAAAGGCCGCCTTGTTCAACACGGCTCCATGGAAGAACTTTATAACAAGCCTACCAGTCTGTTTGCCGCTGCGTTCTTTTCACCGGTAAATATTTTTGAGGGCAGGGTGCAAGGTAACCACATCGATACGCCGCTCGGCAGCCTCAAAGCTGGGAGCGTTGCTAACGGTTTGATAGCGTCGGCCAGCATTCGTATTACTGGGGTTTTGGCACACACGCATTGCAACACAGGTGGCGGTACAGTGCCGGCCCGCGTTTTATCCCGCCGGTTTTTAGGTGATGCCGAATATATGCTATTTGCCGTTAATGGTGCCGCTTTGCCGGTACAAGCGCAAATGCCGTGCGGGCTTATTCCGCAAGAAATGCATGATGTTTATCTTTCTGTTGACCCGCGCGCCGTTTGTGTATTTGAAACTGTCATTGAGAAACCCTAAATAGAGGGTTCAGGATGAATTTCGGGAGTTGAGTTTATGGGCAGTTTTTCAATCTGGCATTGGCTGATCGTTTTGGCGGTTGTGCTGCTATTGTTTGGCCGTGGCAAAATCCCCGAATTGATGGGTGATGTTGCCAAGGGCATCAAGAATTTCAAAAACGGTATGGCTGAAGAAAAGCCGGGTGAAGACGGTAAGACCGTTGACCATAATGCTGACGAGAAAAAGTAAGCCGGACTATAAGGGCGCATATTAAAATGAGAGTGAGCGGCAATGCTTGAAGTCGGCTGGTCTGAGCTTCTGGTCATTGCTATTGTAATGATCGTGGTGGTTGGGCCGAAAGACCTGCCAAAAATGCTGCGCACATTTGCGACCTTTGCTAAAAAGGCCCGTGGCATGGCCAATGACTTTCAATCACAATTTACCGACGCCATGCGCGACGCCGAAATGGACGATGTGCGCAAAACCATTGCCGATGTGCGCAGCCTTAACCCGAAAAATGCGCTGAAAGATGCGTTCGACCCTATCCGCAAAGCGGGCGAAGACGTGAAGCGGGAAATGCAGGGCATTAAAACCGGCGTGCAAAATACGATCGCGCCTTCTGTGCCAGTTATGGCCGCGCCGGCGCCTGGAGTCGATACAGCGCCAATTGTTGCGCCTGCTCCTTCGGTTGTGTTGCCAGATGCAGCACTTGCTGAATTAAAGCCGGTTGTTATTAAAGCCAAAGCGGCATCGAAGAAGATAGCAGCGGTCAAAGCCGAGCCGGTCAAAAAACCGCGTGTCAAAAAGATTGAAACCAAAACATGATCGGCAAATCAAAAATTGATGACGATGTTGAAAACTCCAGCGCACCGCTCATTGAGCATTTGATTGAGCTGCGCAAACGGCTGATGTGGTCGATTGGCGCGTTTCTTGCCGCATTCATTGTGTGCTTTTTTTACGCGCAGCCTTTGTTCAATATTCTCGTGCAGCCGTTTAAATGGGCCGTGCAATGGGCCGGTGTCGACCACAAAGACATTGAGTTGATTTACACCGCTCCGCAAGAATTTTTCTTCACGCAAATCAAAGTCGCGATGTTTTGTGCTGCTGTTTTGTCGTTTCCGATGGTTGCAACCCAAGTTTATAAGTTTGTTGCCCCTGGATTATACAAAAGTGAGCGTGGCGCGTTTCTGCCGTTTTTGATAGCTTCGCCGGTGTTGTTTCTTATCGGCGCGGCGCTGGTCTATTTTTTCTTTACTCAAATCAAGGTGGCGATGTTTTGCGCCGCTGTTTTGTCGTTTCCGATGGTTGCAACCCAGATTTATAAGTTTGTTGCCCCTGGATTATACAAAAGCGAGCGCGGCGCGTTTCTGCCGTTTTTGATAGCTTCGCCGGTGTTGTTTCTTATAGGCGCTGCGCTGGTCTATTTCTTCTTCACGCCGATGGTGATGATGTTTTTCCTCGGCATGGAACAATCCGGCGCTGGCGACCAAGTGAAAATTCAGTTGCTGCCGAAAGTATCTGAATATCTTAGTTTGATTATGACTTTGGTGTTTGCTTTCGGCCTCGTGTTTCAACTGCCGGTAGTGACAACATTGCTGGCGCGCGCCGGTTTGGCAACAGCCGATGGCATGGCCGAAAAGCGCAAATACGCCATCGTCGGCGCATTTGTTGTGGCCGCCGTGCTGACCCCGCCCGACCCTGTCAGCCAAATCAGCTTGGCCCTGCCAACGATATTGCTCTACGAAATCGGGATTTATTGCGCACGGCTTGTGGAAAAGGGCAGGGCGAACGTGGTTGCAGATGAGACGCTGCCGGTGAAGGCGGGGGAGTAGGCTACACTCCCGAATTTCAGAAGTTAGTCATCCCCGCATTTATTGCGGGGACCCAGACTTACTTTCCCAAGTTGCAAAACAAGTCTGGGCCCCCGCAGAAGACGCGGGGGTGACTAAGTGGTCAGATGGCAACACCTGTCATTTCCCCGGTTGAAGCCAAACATCTTCCATTCTATGGCAAGCATCACAATTTTGATTTGGTGCTGCTATGCTTGATATCCGTTTTATCCGCGAAAACCCTGATGTGCTTGACCAAGCGCTGGCAAAACGGGGGGCAGAACCGCAATCAAAATTTCTGATGGATTTGGATGAACAGCGCCGCGCCCACA
Organism: Limoniibacter sp.; assembly: GCA_031374255.1. Classification (GTDB taxonomy): domain Bacteria; phylum Pseudomonadota; class Alphaproteobacteria; order Rhizobiales; family Rhizobiaceae; genus JALOTE01. Next base: position 9,071 of record JANMFT010000162.1, read on the forward strand.
TTACCAAAGTGCAGGAAGCCCAAAGCCGCCGCAACGCCGCGTCTAAAGAAATCGGCGCAGCAATGGGCAAGGACGATGCCGCGACTGCTTACAGGTTGAAGGCTGAAGTTGCCGAAATCAAAACGTTTTTGGGTGAAGCTGAAACGCTTGAGCGCAAGCTCAACGATGAGTTGAATGATGCACTTGCCCGCATTCCTAATATCCCCGCCTCTGATGTACCTGTCGGGCCGGATGAAACCGCCAATGTGGTGTTGCGCACCGAAGGCTCAATCCGCAATTTTGAAGTGAAGCCCAAAGAACATTACGAGCTTGGCGAAGCCTTGGGGATGATGGACTTTGAACGCGCCGCTAAGATTTCAGGTTCGCGGTTTACGGTGCTGTCCAGCCAGCTTGCGCGATTGGAGCGGGCGCTTGGCCAGTTTATGCTGGATTTGCATACAAACGAGCACGGCTATATCGAGATTAACCCGCCATTGTTGGTGAACGATGCGGCAGCTTACGGGACTGATAAATTGCCGAAATTTGGCGATGATTTGTTCCGAACGACAACGGGCCTTTGGTTGATACCTACGTCCGAGGTGCCGATGACATTTATGGTCGCCGGTGAAATCCTTGCCGACAAAGAACTGCCCTTGCGCTTTACCGCCCTTACACCATGTTTCCGTTCGGAGGCGGGCAGTGCAGGGCGGGATACGCGCGGCATGCTGCGCCAGCATCAGTTTATGAAGGTTGAGTTGGTGTCGATCACCACGCCGGAAGCCTCACGCGACGAGCATGAGCGCATGACAAAATGCGCAGAGGAAGTGTTGAAAAGGTTGCAAATACCGTATCGTACGATGGTTCTTTCAACCGGCGATATGGGCTTTGGTGCAACCAAAACTTACGACATCGAAGCATGGCTGCCGGGGCAAAACGCCTACCGTGAGATTTCATCGTGTTCAAATTGCGGGGATTTTCAGGCCCGCCGTATGAACACCCGCACGCGGGCTTCCGCCAATGATGACACGCGCTTTGTGCATACTCTAAACGGTTCGGGCATTGCGGTTGGCCGTGCATTGATTGCGGTTTTGGAAAACTACCAAAATGCCGACGGCTCAATCACTGTGCCGGAAGTGCTGCGCCCCTATACGGGTGGCTTGGCTCTGATTGCGAAAGCTGGCTGAGATGAAAATCACCTTATCTGATCGCGAAGGCTTTGCCGCATTTATCCTCCGGGCGCGGGCAGGGGGCTTTGGCAATGCGCATTTGTTCAGTGCCATTGAGGCCATTCCGCGCAAACTGTTTGTGCCACCATTGGCAGCGAGCTTGGCTTATAATGCGCGCTCAGTCCCAATTGATTGCGGTGAAACGCTGGAAGGCCTCGATTTACAAGCGCAGATGATCTCGTATTTGAATGTTGATCTGAAGTGCCGCGTTTTGGAAATCGGTACTGGCTCTGGCTTTACGGCTGCTGTGCTCGGCGCATTGACAGCGCGGGTGGTTTCAATTGACCGTTATCAGCGATTGGCTGAGGCAGCGCGACTGCGGGTTGAACAAATGAACATTAAAAACGTGATCATTCGCCAAGAAGATGCAACCGCGCTTGATGCAAGCACCGGTACATTTGACCGCATTATTTCGTGGTCTGCGTTTGAAACCTTGCCGCGCCAGTTTCTTGAATTGTTGTCAGCCAATGGCGTGATGGTAACGCCGGTTGGCGCAAGCGAAACTGTGCAGCGTATTGTGCGCCTTACCAAAATTGGGAGCCGCTTTGAGCGTGAAGATTTGGGCGAAGGCCGCTTCACCACAATTCAAGGCGGTTTGGCGGCATTTTTATAAGCCAAATTTTTCATTAACCATACCGTTTAACCGCACAGTAACCCTGATGCGTTTTAATCAAATTGTCAGTTGTTCCATGTTCCGGACAATGCGTTGGCGGGTATGCGTAAAATGAGTTCACAAGTTCGGGTTGGCGCTTTGATGCGTGTTGGTTTTGCGTTGCTGGGTGCAAGTGCTCTGGCAGGGTGCAGCTCAGACTCGCAGCGTTTTCAATCGCTTTATGCATCAATGCAGCCACAGCAAATTCAGCCGGTGACATTGGCCAACCAACCCATGCCGGGTGTTGATACATCCATGTCCACCGGTTCGATCGGCAGTGCCGGTGTTCGCCCGTTGCTGGATGTCGGTCAGCGCAGCGTTACCCAGCAAGTTGTGCAACAGGTAAACCAACCGCTTTTGGCCCAGCCTGTTTATGCAGATGAAGCATCCAAAAACGTTTCAGCAGTGCCAGTTGCCGTGAAACGCACTGTCATTGCAACTCCGGCCCGCAAGGCTGTTGAGCCGATTTCTATTCCAACAACAACGGCTGCAATTGAACCTGTTATTGCGCAAAAGCCAAAGACGATCGCCTTGAAAAAACCTGCGCCCACTGTTGATCCAGTTGAGGCGGGTTCAGTCATTGCTCCGCCAAAAGTCAAACCTGCTACCCGAGACGGCGGTGGTTGGAGTGCAGTCAACGGCACACAAGTCACCATGCGCGAAGGCGAAACGGTTTATAATTTGTCACGCCGTTTTGGTGTGCCAGCCTCCGAAATTCTGCGGGTCAATGGCATTGATAAGGCTGGCAGCGTGCAAACCGGCCAGACCCTGGTTATTCCAACATATCAATATTCAGCCGATGCCGGTGTTTCCGCACCTGATAACAATCCTGAAACGGCGATTGCCAAAGGTTCACGCGGCACTGTCTTTGATATTGCCGCCAATAAAAAGATTCCCGCACCTTCGCAGCGGCCCGACAATCAAGTTGCTGTTTTGCCGGTTGTGCCGCAGCCAAAAACCAAATCCACCGACAAAATGGCAACCGGTGCAGTAGCGTCGCAAGCGCCTGCTGATTTGACTGCAAATGCAAAAGCCAAACTTGCGCCGGTCGATCAGCCGCTCGCAACCAATGAAGATGGCCGCTACAAAGTGACATCCGGCGATTCACTGCATGCCATTGCCAAGAAAACCGGTGTGTCCGTTGGGCAGCTTCGCGCAGCGAACGGATTGACTGACCAGTCAATTATCAAAGTTGGCCAGACATTGAACTTGCCGAGATCAACCGACGATGTGGCTAGCAATGATGGAGTTGACAACAGCGTCACCGGCAAACGCAAACCTATTTCCGCCAAGCCCGAAAATACCGATGCGACGGTAACAGCGTCTATTGACCCGAAACAGGCTAAACCAAAAGCGGTTGAAGCACCTGCAACCAACGTCGCAAAGGCAGCGCCGGTTGGTTTGCGGTGGCCTGCCCAAGGTAAAGTCGTCACCGGTTTTCGCGCCGATGATAACGGCAAACCCAATGATGGTATTGACATTGAAATGCCGGCTGGCACTTCCGTAAAGGCTGCCGAAGGCGGCACTGTAATTTACGCTGGAAATGGCTTGGCTGAATTCGGTAACACAGTATTGATCCGCCACGACAATGGTTTGGTAACGGTTTACGGACATGCGGACAAAATCAATGTCCAGCGCAACCAGAAAGTCAGCAAAGGCGATGTGATTGCTTTGTCTGGCACATCGGGCAAAACCAAGAAGCCAAAACTGCACTTTGAAGTGCGTAAAAACTCAGTGCCGGTAGATCCTGAAAAATATCTACAGTGATTTCAGTTTAAACGACCAGCCAAATCTTGGATAAATTGCGACGCAACGCGGCCTGAGCGGCTGCCGCGCGTCGTTGCCCATTCCAAGGCTTCGGCCCTCAACTTATCAGGTTTGATCTTAAGTTTGAGATGCTCCGCGTAGGTTGTCACCATTTCCAGATAGTCATCTTGCGAACATTTGTGGAAACCAAGCCACAGCCCAAACCGGTCAGACAATGACACTTTCTCTTCGACTGCTTCACCGGGATTGATGGCCGAACCGCTTTCATTGTCGATCATGTCGCGCGGCATTAGATGACGCCGGTTGGATGTCGCATAAAAGATCACATTGTCGGGCCGACCTTCCACTCCGCCTTCGAGCGCCGCTTTAAGCGATTTGTAGGAGGTGTCATCGGTATCAAATGACAAATCATCGCAAAACAAAATAAAACGGAAGGCGCTGCCGCGCACAATGCGCAGCAAAGAAGGTAGAGTGTCGATGTCTTCGCGGTGGATTTCAACAAGTTTCAATGTGCCCTTATCGCTTGCAATTTCAGCATGAACAGCTTTGACGAGCGAGGATTTGCCCATGCCGCGCGCACCCCAAAGCAATGCATTATTGGCCGGCTTTCCAGTCGCAAATCGTTGGGTGTTATCAATCAGAATATCGCGCACATGGTCAATGCCGCGTAAAACGGCCAGTTCGACGCGGTTAACGTTTGTCACCGGCTGCAAGAAGTGCGTTTCAGGTTCCCAGACAAAGCAATCACTGATGGTCAGATTATTCGTCGCCGGGCCAGGCGGAGCGAGCCGGTGGAGAGCTTCAATCACAGCATCAAGCCGCTCGATCAGTTTTTTGTCTGATTTTTTGCCCATTCAGCAACCCCCGTTTGTGACGTGATAGCGCCCAAAACCCATGAAGCAAACGGCAAATTGATTGATCGTGTAGGGCTATTCAAGCTTGGTTGCATTAGAAGCGCGGTTGACTATATTCCGGCCAAATCTTGCCGTTGAATCGAACCTCGATTTGCCGCGCCTTTTCGGAGTTTATTGATGTTTATTACCCCTGCTTACGCCCAGACCGCTCCTGCCGGTGCTCCTGATATGTTGGTGAGCCTGCTGCCATTCGTGCTTATTTTCGTAATTATGTGGTTTTTGATCATCCGCCCGCAGCGCACTGCCGCGAAAAAACGTGAAGAGTTGCTCAAAAACATCCGGCGTAACGACACAATTGTCACTGGCGGCGGCGTTATCGGTAAAGTCACCAAAGTAGTTGAAGGCGAGCCCGAATTGGAAGTTGAAATCGCGCAGGGCGTAAAGGTGAAGTTGTTGCGTTCAATGGTGGCTGATGTGCGCGTTAAAGGCGAACCGGTTGCTGCAAACGACCAGAAGTAATTTTCGCTGAGATTTCAGCTGAACTGAAAGACTAATATGCTTTATTTTTCGACTTGGAAAACAGTGCTGATATGGCTCGTTGTCGGCATCGGAGCACTTGTTGCTGCGCCCAACCTTTATAATCAGAGCATCCGTGACAGCCTGCCCACGATTTTTCCGACCAAACCAATGACCTTGGGATTGGACTTGCAGGGCGGCTCGCATTTGCTGTTGCAGGTTGACCGTGAGGCACTGATCAAAGACCGGCTCGCAACACTGCGCGATGATGCGCGCAATTTGCTCCGCACCGATAAAATTGGCTACACCGATTTGGCGATTTTGGGCGATCGCGAGGTTACGCTGAAACTGACCGACGCAAACGACGCTGAGGTTGCGCAAGAAGCGCTGTCCGGTTTGGCTGACCCTGTCACCAGCGGTCTGTTTGGCGCTGGCGGCGTGAACGAAGTTGAACTCGGCATTGATAATGGCACTGATGTTTCATTGAGACTTACAGATGAGGGCATCACTGCACGCCTTGGCAGTGCCGTCACGCAATCGATTGAAGTTATTGGCCGTCGCGTTAATGAGTTGGGCACCACCGAGCCAACCATTCAACGTCAAGGAAACGACCGCATTTTGGTGCAGGTACCGGGCCTTGATGACCCGCAGCGTTTGAAAGATATTCTCGGCAAAACCGCCAAACTGACTTTCCAGTTTGTTGACCGGACAATGCCAGCGGAGGAAGCCATTTCTGGACGGCCACCTGCGGGCACGACGGTAATGTACTCCGAGGACGAGCCGCCGGTTCCTTATGTGATCGAAAACCGCGTCATCGTTTCGGGCGAAAATCTTGCGGATGCACAAACTGGTTACGACCAGCGAACCTCTGAAGCGATCGTTTCATTCCGGTTCGATACCAAGGGAGCGCAGCGCTTCGGTCTTGCCACCCAGCAGAATGTTGGGCGTGAGTTTGCGATTGTTCTTGATAATCAGGTGATTTCCGCTCCGGTTATCCGCGAGCCAATTTTGGGTGGCTCAGGCCAAATATCCGGAAACTTCACGACTGAAAGCGCAACGGATTTGTCCGTTCTTCTTCGCGCCGGTGCACTGCCCGCAGATTTGACAATCATTGAAGAACGAACCGTCGGACCCGGACTTGGCGCGGATTCCATCAATGCTGGTGTGGTGGCTTCGATAATTGCATCGATTTTGGTCGTCAGCTTTATGCTGATCGCCTACGGTTTGCTTGGCGTAATTGCAAACATTGCGCTCGTCGCCAACGTCATTTTGATCATTGCGGTTTTATCCGCACTTGGCGCGACGCTTACGCTGCCTGGCATCGCCGGTATTGTGCTGACCGTCGGTATGGCTGTTGACTCCAACGTGATCATTTTTGAGCGTGTGCGTGAAGAGCGCCGCCAAGGCCGCTCATTTATCCAAGCGATGGATGAGGGCTTTCAGAAGGGCCTTGCCACGGTTGTGGACGCCAACTTGACGACGCTGATTGCAGCTGTCGTTTTGTTTTTCTTGGGTTCTGGCCCTGTGAAAGGTTTCGCGGTCACGCTGGCCATCGGCATTATCACAACCGTGTTTACAGCGTTCACACTGACACGCTGGTTGATCGCGGTTTGGATTCGCCGGACCAAGCCCAAAGACTTGCCGTGGGGCCTCAAACTGGTTCCAGACAATACAAAAATTCAATTTATGAGTTTTCGAAATTGGGCCTTTGCTTTTTCAATTATCACCAGTCTTGCGACTTTTGCCGCTCTGTTCGCCACTGACCTGAATTATGGCATCGACTTTAAAGGCGGCGCGATGATTGAGGTTCAATCAAAAGCTGAAAAAGCTGATGTGGGTGCAATTCGTGGAGCGCTGTCTGAGCTGAATTTGGGCGATGTTCAGGTGCAGGAATTTGGCAATCCGCGTGATGTGCTGATCCGCATTGAGACGTCAGATGAAAGCGAGCAGGCTGCGCAAAGCGCCATCAGTCTGGTTCGAAGTGCGCTTGAAACCAACCATGATATCCGCCGTGTGGAAGTTGTAGGGCCAACGGTTTCGGGTGAGCTCACGCGCAATGGCATCATCGGCGTTGGCGTAGCGATGCTATTGATTCTGATCTACATTTGGGTGCGGTTTGAGTGGCAATTTGCCGTTGGCGCAATTCTTGCCACAGGCCATGATGTGATTATGACGGTCGGGTTGTTTGCCTTTACCGGCCTTGAATTCAACCTCACATCAATTGCCGCCGTGCTGACGATCATGGGATATTCGATCAACGATACCGTTGTGGTTTATGACCGTGTGCGCGAGAATCTGCGACGATATAAGAAAATGTCGATTTCAGAGCTGTTGGATTTGTCAGTAAACCAGACGCTTTCGCGCACGTTCCTGACCGGATTGACAACCTTGTTTGCGCTGATTGCGCTGTGGTTGTTTGGCGGTGAAGTCATACGTTCCTTCGTGTTTGCGATGATTTTCGGCATTGTGATCGGCACATATTCGTCGATCTTTGTGGCCGGCCCGTTGTTGATTTTGTTCAGGCTTCGCCCTGAAAATTTCGAAGCGGATAAAGACAGCACGGCGGTCGCCACCAAACCTGCCACGGCCAAGGCCTAAAACATGGCAGGCATCATCATGCGTGAGGCCCATTATCCGGGCCGCGCCCCGATTGATGCTTACGGCAATATGGGATTTCGCTTTGCGGGCATGAGCCATCGCGGTTCCATACTCTGCCTGCCATCCGGCATTCATGGCTGGGCGGCAAATGACCCCGCAAATTTTAGCGTAGCTGATTTTGCCAAGGCCATTGAAGAGCTGGAAGGTATTGAAGTGATGCTGATCGGCACAGGCATAGAGCCTTACCCTCTTCCGCGCGAATTGCGTGCCTCATTGCGTGAGGCAGGACTGAATGCCGAGATTATGACGACCAGCGCCGCTGTCAGCACGTTCAACATTCTGGTTGAAGAAGGCCGCCAAGTTGCTGCAGCATTGATTGCGGTCTGATGTCTGGCGCAGCGCTACAGGCACTAAAAGAGTTGAATCAAGCCGCTTACTTGGCATGCTTGTTCGCGCCAGATCAAAAGCGCGAAGCATTCGCGGCGCTGCAAGGCTACGCGGCTGAATTAAAGCGCATTCCATTGCTGGTTTCAGAACCACTGCCCGGTGAAATCCGGTTGCAGTGGTGGCGCGATGTTATCGCCGGAGATCGGGCAGGGGAGGCTGCAAGCCATCCGGTGGCTTCGATGTTGCTAGGCGCAATCACAGAGTACCGCCTGCCAATGGCACCGCTTGATGCGATGGCTGAAGCGCATATTTTTGATCTCTATCATGACCCGATGCCGGATATTGCTGCGCTAGAAACTTATCTGGGTGAAACGGAAGCTGCGCTGATTCAAATAAGTTGTCTTATCCTCGACCCTGAGAATATTTTTAAAACCGCCGAAGCCGCAGGTCATGCCGGAATGGCGATAGGAATTGCCGCAATTCTCGCTCAACTGCGAAAGGTGACCTCGCGCCAGCGCATGTTTATTCCGGCTAACATTCTGAGCTCAATTGGTTGCAGCGCCGAACAGATTTTCGCTGGCGATCAGCCGGCACGAGACAAAGCCGTAACCGCAATAGTTGCGCTGGGCCGTGAGCATTTGAAAAAATTCAAGCACCTCGGCATAACGCTATCGCCGCTAATCAGACCCGCCTTTTTGCAAACCGCACTTTGCGAACCCGTTTTCCGCAAGGCCGAAAAACTGGGTGCGAAAACGTTTGAATCCGAAATCACTATTCCGCCGCTGCTGACGCCAATCCGGCTTGCCTACCGCGCCATTCGGGGCTGGTGATTATTCTGCTGCTATTTTGTTGGCGTCGATTTGTGTTAAACCCAGCCATTCCCGCGCGTCCCGCAATGCACGCGCACTCATCGCGCGTTTTTTGGCAATTGTTTTGTCTTTGCCTTTAAAGCGGCCCTCAAAATCATCGGGCTTCAGTTTCGTGCCTTCTGGCAGCGGCGGAAACAGGCCGAAATTCACGTTCATTGGCTGGAACGAGCGTTTGCCGGGTTCTTCATCGGATGAAATATGACCAGTTGTGATGTGGTGCAGCAATGCCCCCATCGCTGTAGTTAGTGGGGGTAAGTCAGGTATTTGGCCTTGCGCTTCAGCGGCTGCGAAACGTCCTGCCAGCAAACCAATTGATGCGCTTTCGATATAGCCTTCACAACCGGTGATTTGGCCCGCAAAGCGGATATTAGTCCGCGATTTCAGACGCAGTGTATTATCAAGCAGCTTAGGCGAGTCCAAGTAAGTGTTGCGGTGGAGCCCGCCAAGCCGCGCAAACTCAGCGTTTTCAAGGCCAGGTATCATCCGCAAGATACGAGTTTGCTCGCCATATTTCAGTTTGGTCTGGAAGCCGACCATATTATAAAGTGTGCCAAGCGCATTATCCTGCCTCAGCTGCACGACTGCATAGGCCTTTACAGTCGGGTTATGCGCATTGGTCAAGCCCATTGGCTTCATCGGGCCAAAGCGCAATGTTTCAGCGCCGCGCTCGGCCATAACTTCAATCGGCAGACAGCCATCGAAATAAGGTGTGCCTTCCCATTCTTTGAAACCGGCGGTATCACCAGCGATGAGCGCTGAAATGAAGGCTTCATATTGCGGCTTGTCCATCGGGCAATTGATGTAATCCTTGCCGTTACCGCCTGGGCCAACTTTATCATAGCGCGATTGAAACCAGCAGACATCCATATTGATCGAATCAAAATGCGCGATGGGTGCAATTGCGTCAAAAAACGCGAGTGCCTCAGCACCCGTCTCGGCCCGGATGGCTTCGGCCAATTCTGCGCCTGTCAGCGGCCCTGTCGCGATAATTGTGCTGCCCCATTCTTTCGGCGGCAGACCGGCGACAACACCTTCTTCTATGGTGATCAGCGGATGAGATTTCAGCTTTTTAGAAACCGCTTCGGCAAAGCCATCGCGGTCTACCGCCAAAGCACCGCCGGCTGGCACTTGGTGCTCATCCGCCATTGCCATAATCAGTGAACCGGCAAGCCTCATTTCAGCGTGCAAAACTCCAACAGCATTCGTCTCAGCATCATCAGAGCGGAACGAGTTGGAGCATACGAGTTCAGCATAATGGGAGGTTTTATGGGCATCCGTCATACGAACGGGCCGCATTTCGTGGAGAATGACGGGAACACCGCTGGTCGCGATTTGCCAAGCGCCTTCAGAACCGGCCAGACCAGCGCCGATAATATGAATGGGATTGAGTGTTTTCATGGCGTTGAGTTAGCGCAGACGGCAGCTAAAAACAATAACGCCTGCCGGGGGAGGAGATCCGGCAGGCGCCATTTTCAAGATCCGGCTCATCTGGGAGGAGGAGGCCGGTCTTCTTCGCGGGGGATTCTGGGAGGAGAAGGTCCCCGGCGAATTCTTTAATCCGCTCCGCGCTTAAGCAGCGCGGCGTGCAATATTGTCAATCTCACCACGGCCAATGCCCAGATCATTCAATTCACGATCAGATAGGCGGCTTAGTGCGTCGCGTGTCGCACGGACCCGGCGCCACTCACGAATGTTTTTCATCAATTCCATTTTGCTCTCGAATTCTTTCTTCTTTGTTACTTACACGATATAATCACTCAAAGCGCTTTTAGAAGCGCAAACGCTGCATAGGAGCCATGCAAATTGTGCACTGCACAAAAGTGATCCACCACGAAACGGCCATAGGTCTGAATCAATTGCTTTGAACAAACCCGAAGATTGCTTTAGGTGATTACCTCTTAATTGGCGACAGTCAAAAAGCTGGCCAATTGCTCGCTGCCCCAGCGGATCTCGTGGCTTGAGCCCTCTAAATCACCTCCAAAAGCCTCGAAACACCCACCCAGATGCTGGGCAAGAAATGCCTCCGTCAAGGCCATATGCGAAAGCCGGTTCGCCGGCTGTTCGAACCCATGGCCCTCATCTGGATAAACCACATATATGCCCGGAATGCCTTTGGCTTTCATGGCTTCCACAAACGTATCGCTTTCTGTAATTGTGCAGCGAACGTCATTTGCGCCATGAAAAATGAGCATCGGGATTTTGACTTGGTCTACTTTGTGGATAGGCGAGCGTTCCGCCAGCAGTTTTCGCCCTTCCTCGGTGCGCGGATCACCGTAGCTTTGATAAACGAAGTCAGCAAAAGCTGCCCAGTAAGGCGGTTTGTTTTCCAACAGAGTTTGCAAATTGGTAATGCCGACGATGGGTACGGCACAACAGAACACATCGGGAGTGAAAGTTGCACCGAGGAAAGACGCGTAGCCGCCGTAACTGGCACCCATAATCGCGACTTTGTCCTTATGGGCAATGCCTTCATCGATCGCCCAATTCACCATATCAATCAAATCATCATGCATTTTGCGGCCATGTTCGCCGGTGCTGGCTTCAATGAACGCTTTGCCAAAGCCGGTTGAACCGCGATAATTAACCGAAAGCACGGCATAACCGCGATTGGCCAACCACTGCGCATAGCCGGAATAGCCATAATCATCGCGCCCCCACGGGCCACCATGAACCAACAGCACCATTGGCAGAGGCTGTTTGGGTGTTGTGCCCTTCTCTTCGGTTGGCAGCGTTAAATATGTCGGCAGCCACAGACCATCGCGCGATTTACCGTCAACGGCGTGCATTGGCGCGAGCTGAAAGGCAGCAAGGTCAGGCCGTGCACGGCAGAATTCAGTGATCAAGCCGCTGTCACGCTGGTAAAGATAATAAATTGCTGGTTCGTCGGCTTTATTGGTCACGATGATCCAGATTCTTCCGTCACTGCTTTGACTTCTGATATAAAATTCATGGTCTGGAAACCGTGATTTAATGAGCGTGAAATCCGGTTTAACGCTATCAGCAACATAGACCCATTCTAGCCGGTGCACATCCGCATTGATTGCAACAGGTTCGAAAGTTTGGGGATCAAACACATAGTTCGAAATGTCCGCTTTATCGTGTGCAGCCAGGAATTCCTGTTCGCTGGTTTCCCAATTGATCCGGTAGACCGCATTGGTGTTCCGCTCCAGTGACGATGCAAAGTAAAGATGCGTATTGGCCCGGTTAAAGCAATTTGCGTAGGTTGTCAGACTATCGGCATATGGAATATCTATCCATTGTGTCAGTGCGCCATTTTCAATACGCAATATGCGGACGCCTCCACCAGCCAAAGACGTTGTTGCAAATCGCAGCTGGTGCAGCCAATCAAAGCCAAACGATGATAGCTCTTGTGTGTTTTCCCAAACCAACGTCCGTTTGCCGGTCGCTATATTGATCGCCCAAACATCATGCCAACTTGGGTCGCGGTCGTTGATACCAACCAAAATTTCGTCTGGTCTATCCGGCGATGCCATCATCAGTGTAACCGCAATGTCCGGCAGGGGCGTCAGGACGCGCAGCTCGCCGCTGGCAGCGTCGGCTGCAAAAAGGTGGGAATTTTCATCGCCATTTTCGTCATTTGTAAACAGCACAAACCGGCTGTCTTGGCTCCACATATGCCACCAGATTGGTCGGCCTTTGGTTTGCGTAATAGGCATTGAATGGGCAACATCTGTAATGGGTGCTTTCCAAATGTTGAGCACGCCTTCAAACGGTGCAATCCATGACAGCCACATTCCATCCGGTGACACCAGCGCATCCATGGCCACCGGATCACCAAACAAAATTTTGCGGGGAATGAGTATGGATTTCACAGTTTTCTCCTGTATCGGCCAAAAATCTCAGGGCTGCATTTTGACTTCTAAGAAACTGTAGGTCCCTTAAAACCTGAAACCCGATGTTTGATTGTCGTCAGATTACGGCTTAATTATTATTTTAACCCTCAAAATAATGCTCGACAAACCGCACTGCTCTGGCACATTTAAAAACCTGTGCGGGAGGCAGCTTTATGTATTTAGGACTTGATCTCGGGACATCGAGCCTGAAGGCGCTGCTGATTGATGAGAGCGGTAGGGCCGTGGCATCAGCAAGCGCCAACATCACAGGATCGCGGCCAAAGCCGGGATACTCCGAACAAAACCCGGCCGATTGGATTGCAGCCTGCGAGACGGCGCTTGATGCATTGAAAGCGTCACATGCTAAAGAACTGGCTGCCGTCCGAGGCATTGGACTATCCGGCCATATGCATGGTGCAACACTGATTGACGGCTCGCATAATGTTATCCGGCCCTGCATTTTATGGAATGATACGCGCAGCTATGTTGAAGCGGCACAACTGGATGCCATATCAGCGTTTCGGGGCTTGACCGGCAATATCGTGTTTCCCGGTTTCACTGCGCCAAAACTGGTTTGGGTTAAAAATAATGAGCCGCAGAATTTTGCGCGTGTCGCCAAAGTATTGCTACCGAAAGATTATCTGCGCCTTTGGCTGACCGGCGAAACCATATCTGAAATGTCTGACGCTGCTGGCACAAGCTGGCTGGATGTTGGCAAGCGCTCTTGGTCGGCAGCATTGCTCTCGCATTGCGACATGACGACTAGCCAGATGCCGAATCTGGTTGAGGGCAGCGAGGCTGGCGGTCAACTGCGGCGCGATCTTGCCAGCCGCTGGGGCATGGCTGGAACGCCAATTGTGGCCGGCGGGGCAGGGGACAACGCCGCTGCTGCCATAGGTATGGGCACAGTAAAAAACGGCGATGCATTCGCCTCGCTTGGCACATCGGGTGTGCTGTTTGCCGCCAACAATTCCTATTTGCCCAACCCGCAAAGCGCGGTTCACGCGTTTTGCCATGCACTACCAAATACTTGGCACCAAATGGGCGTGATTTTGTCGGCAACCGATGCCTTAAATTGGTTTGCCGGCATTACCGGCGCACCGGCTTCTGATCTTACCAATGCCCTTGGGCCAAAACTCAAAGCGCCGACAGGAACTGTTTTCTTGCCTTATCTTTCGGGCGAACGCACACCGCATAATAATGCGAAAATTCGCGGCTCGTTTGCCGGTCTTGGCCACGAAAGCGACCGCAACGCGTTGACGCAAGCTGTGCTCGAAGGCGTTGCGTTTGCCTTCCGTGACAGTTTGAAAGCGCTTGAAGCCGCAGGCACAAAACTGAGCCGCGTTGTGGCCGTCGGTGGTGGCTCCAAGTCTGATTATTGGCTGCAAGTCATGGCAACGGTGCTGAACATGCCTGTGGACGTGCCCGCTGATGGCGATTTTGGCGGGGCTTTTGGCGCGGCTCGTTTGGGCCTGATTGCTGCCACCGGCGCTGACCCGCTCAGCGTTTGCACACAACCACATATTGAACGCACAATTGAACCGACGCGCGCTATGACGGGCGCATTCGAAACCCAATATCAGCGCTATCGCGCGCTTTACCCTGCAATTTCTGGAGCATCAGTATGAGCACTGGCTTTTTCGGCGACATCACAAAAATTCCGTTTGAAGGGCCGGAGTCGACCAACCCGCTGGCGTTCCGTTTCTATAATCCCGACGAAATGGTGATGGGCAAACGCATGGCCGACCATTTGCGGTTTGCCTGTGCCTATTGGCATTCATTTGCTTGGCCCGGCGGCGACCCGTTTGGCGGGCAGACTTTCCAGCGCCCGTGGTTTGGCGACACGATGGAACATGCAAAACTAAAAGCCGAAGCGGCGTTTGAGATGTTTACGGCGCTTAGCGTGCCGTATTATTGCTTCCACGATGCGGACGTGCGCCCGGAAGGCAGAAACTTTGCAGAAAACACGAAGAATTTGAGCGAAATTGTTGATTACTTTGCGCAAAAACAGTCTGACACCGGCGTAAAACTGTTGTGGGGCACCGCCAATTTGTTCTCGCATCGCCGCTTTATGGCGGGTGCCGCCACCAACCCTGATCCTGATGTGTTTGCGTTTTCGGCGGCCACCATCAAAACCTGCTTGGATGCCACGCATAAGTTGAAAGGCCAAAACTATGTGCTCTGGGGTGGGCGTGAGGGCTATGAGACGTTGCTCAACACTGATTTGAAACGCGAGCGCGCGCAAGCCGGGCGTATGTTGCAAATGGTGGTCGATTACAAACACAAGATCGGCTTTAAGGGCGCGATTTTAATTGAGCCTAAGCCGCAAGAGCCGACAAAACATCAATATGATTATGATGTCGCCACGGTTTACGGCTTCCTGAAAGATTTCGGCCTAGAAAACGAAGTCAAAGTGAACATCGAACAGGGGCATGCCATTCTGGCGGGCCACTCGTTTGAACATGAATTGGCGATGGCGCGATCGCTCGGCATTTTCGGCTCCATCGACATGAACCGGAATGATTACCAATCCGGCTGGGACACCGACCAATTCCCGAACAATGTGCCGGAAATGGCGCTTGCCTATTATGAAGTTTTGAAAGCAGGCGGCTTTAAAACCGGCGGCACCAATTTTGATTCCAAACTGCGCCGCCAATCCATCGAAGCTGAAGATCTGCTGATTGGCCACATCGGCGGTATGGATTGCTGCGCCCGCGGCCTAAAAGCCGCCGCCCGGATGCTAGAGGATAGCGTGCTGACGGGTATGGTTGATGCGCGCTATGCGGGCTGGAAATCAGCCGAAGGCAAGGCCATACTGGCCGGCAAGCGCACATTGGGCGAGATTGCCGAGCGGGTTGCGAAGAAGGATATCAATCCAGAGCCGGTGTCAGGGAGGCAGGAATTTCTGGAGAATATAGTGAATAGATATGTATGAGGTTGTTCAGCTAACTCCTTACGTGGATTGGCGCGCGAACTTTTAGGCGTCCCGCAAATTTCGCCAGCCCCCACTCCTAGACAGTTGATCGGTTTTCGCCTCTCGGGTAGTTTGCAACAAACCGAGAGAGACATCATGCCAGCATACCGTTCCCGCACCACCACCCATGGCCGCAATATGGCAGGCGCGCGCGCTTTATGGCGGGCAACGGGCATGCAAGACGGCGATTTTGGCAAGCCCATTATCGCTGTCGTCAACTCGTTTACGCAGTTTGTGCCGGGCCATGTGCATTTGAAAGACCTTGGCCAAATGGTGGCCCGCGAGATTGAAGCGGCTGGCGGCGTCGCCAAAGAATTCAACACTATCGCGCTCGATGACGGTATCGCCATGGGCCATGATGGCATGCTCTATTCGCTGCCAAGCCGTGAGATCATTGCCGATAGCGTCGAATATATGGTCAACGGCCATTGCGCTGATGCCATGGTGTGCATTTCCAACTGCGATAAAATCACGCCCGGCATGTTGATGGCGGCGATGCGGCTGAATATTCCGGCAGTGTTTGTGTCGGGCGGGCCAATGGAGGCGGGCAAATATATTGCGCCAGCCGGAAATAAAGTGGCGCTGGATCTGGTGGATGCCATGGTGGCGGCTGCAGATGACAAATATTCCGATGAAGAAGTTGACAAAATTGAGCGCTCGGCATGCCCGACATGCGGTTCATGTTCGGGCATGTTTACGGCCAATTCAATGAATTGTTTGACCGAGGCGCTTGGCCTCTCACTACCCGGCA